>NZ_ASZW01000215.1:0-27097 GCF_000468215.1 Arthrobacter sp. CAL618
CCGGCTCGCCCCGGTCGATCTCCTCTTCGTGCCATTCGCGGGACGCTGCAACGTCGTCGTTCCCCGCAGCAGCGGCGCCGACCATCGGCATCGACGACGTCGACGTCGGCACTACCGTCGTAGCCGAAGTTTCCGGAGCCGGGACTGGTGCGGTGATCGGTCCGGTGCTGTTGCCGAATAGGAGCATGCCTGGGACCGCGGCTTCAGCAGCACGGATGTCATTCCTGCGGATGGCGGCTACCGCCTGTGCCAGCAACTCGGCATCGGCGGGGCGATCGGCCGGGTCCTTGGCGAGCATCGAGGCTATGAGCGCGCGGACCGGGGTAGGGATGGTTTCGGGGAGTGGCGGTGGGGCGTCATTGACCTGGGCCAGTGCAATAGCGATCTGGGATTCCCCGGAGAACGGACGGCGGCCAGCGAGTAGCTCGTAACCAATCACGCCCAGGGCATAGATGTCGCTGGAGCCGGTGGCAGCCTGGCCTGTGGCCTGTTCAGGGGCAAGGTATTGGGCGGTGCCCATGACCTGTCCGGTGGCGGTCAGTGGAACCTGATCAGCGAGACGGGCGATACCGAAGTCGGTGATTTTGACCCGACCGTCAGGGAGGATCAGCAGGTTGCCGGGCTTTACGTCGCGGTGAACCAAACCCTGACGGTGTGCCACCGACAGCGCCGTGGCAGTCTGGCCAACGATGGACAGCGCCCGGTCCGGTGAGAGGACCTGTTCGCGTTCGATGATGGTGGACAAGGGCTGGCCGGGGACCAACTCCATGACCAGATAGGCCGAGCCGCCTTCCTCGCCGTAGTCGAAGACATTGGCAATGCCATCGTGGTTCAGTAGCGCAGTGTGTCGAGCCTCAGCGCGGAAACGGTCCAGGAAATTAGGGTCACCCGTGTATTCCTCTTTGAGGATCTTGATGGCAACTTCCCGGCCCAGGACCTGGTCCATTGCCTTCCAGACCTCGCCCATTCCGCCAATGGCAATCCGGTCGGTGAGCTTAAACCGTCCGCCTAAGGTGATACCTGATGTAGGTCTCACTTATTCAACACCGCCTCTATCAATTGCCTAGCGCTTGGACTTGTTAGTTGTGCACCCGTCGCTATGTCGACGTTCTGCATCACGATCGATACCACCACCTGCGGGTCGTCCGCTGGTGCGAAACCAGTGAACCAGGCGTTGTCGCCCTGGCCTGAAACCTCGGCCGTGCCGGTTTTACCCGCCACTTCCACCCCTGGAATAGCCGCTGCCCGCGCCGTGCCGTTGTTGACGACGTTGACCATCCAGTCGGTGAGCTGGTTCGCGGAGTCAGCGCTCATTGATTCCCTCAGTACTTCGGGTTCGGATGCGCTGATCCGCTCAAGATCGGGGGCGCGCAGGGCCTTCACCAGATTGGGCTTCATGAGGACCCCGTCATTGGCAATGGCGGCGTTCACCATGGCCATTTGCAGCGGAGTGACCCTCACATCGAACTGGCCGATTGCTGACTGGGCGAGTGCTGGCTGGCTGAGCTCTGCAGGGAACTGGCTTGCGGCAACCTCAACCGGGACGAAGAACTTCTCCCCGAAGCCGAAGTCCTGCGCCTGCTCCAGGACTGTTTCTTCGCCCAATTCCCAGGCAATCTGCGCGAACGGCGTATTACAGGATTGCTCAAGCGCGAATTCCAGGTCAGCAGTTGCCCGGGCAGCGCAGCCTCCGTTGATGAAGTTGGGAAGACCAGCGTCCGTGCCGGGCAGGTCGAGGACCGCCGGGTTGGGTATTTCTGAATCTGCGTCAAAGTCGCCTGACTCAAGTGCCGCGGCTGCTACCACAAGCTTGAAGACCGAACCTGGCGCAACCAGTGACTGCGTGGCTGGGTTGAAATACGGCGACAGTCCGGGAACCGACGAGAGTTCCTCGAGGTTTTCCATCACCACACCCGTGTCATGGCCTGCAAGCAGGTTCGGGTCGTAGGACGGCTTGGAGACCATGGCAAGGACGTTGCCGGTGCCGGGTTCCATGACAACGATCGACCCTTGCTGACCGTCGGGAATCAAATCCCAGGCGAGCTGCTGGATCTCTGGATCGATAGTCAACTCGACCGACGCGCCCTTAACCTGGGCACCGGAGAACAACTGAACAATACGGTCATAGAACAAGTCGTCACTTGCGCCGGAAAGCTCATCGGCCATCACGCTTTCCAACTGGGTGGCACCGTTGGCCAGAGAGTAGAACCCGGTCAGGTGGGCGTAAAGGTTCGGTTCGTTGTAGACCCGCTGATAGTTGAACTCGTCATCGGAGGGGACCGACTCCGCTATCGCCCGCCCGTCCACAAGGATGGATCCACGATTCTTTCCAAAATCCTGGAGGAGTGACCGGTTGTTCCAGTCGTTGTCCGCCAAGGCCTCAGCCTCGAAGAACTGGACGAACGTCAGAGCCCCCAGAACCAAGGTGAACATGGCGAGGGCTACCAGCCATGAGCTTCGTATTGCCTGGTTCACGCGCTGACCTCCTTCGATCCGCTAGTCAAGTTCCCGGTGCGGAAGTCCTGTCGGTCAGGAAAGGAATCCTTCATGGGCCCTGTGACAGCTGGGCGGCGCGCGGACTCGGAAATGAGTAGAAGGATCGCGACGATAATCCAGTTTGCAAGCAGCGATGATCCACCAGCCGACATGAACGGTGTCGTCAGACCGGTAAGTGGGATAAGCCGGGTGACTCCACCCATGACAACGAAGCACTGAAGAGCGATCGTGAAGGACAAACCACAGGCCAGGAGCTTGCCGAATCCGTCCCGGGTGCCCAGAGCCGTGCGGATGCCTCGAGATACCAGCAGCACGAAGAGCATGATGATGCCGAAAAGGCCGATCAGTCCGAGCTCCTCGCCAAGTGCGGCGATGATCATGTCGCTGTTGGCATAGATCACCAGATCGGGACGGCCCTCACCGAGACCTGTCCCAAAGAGTCCACCGTTGGCGAGCCCAAACAGACCTTGGACAACCTGGAAGCTACTCCCCGCCTGGCGGTTGAATACGTCTGGATCAAACGCATTGATCCAGCTATCAATGCGCAGCGAGACGTGGCTGAACAACTGGATTGCAGCGAACCCGCCGGCTGCAATCATCAGCAGGCCGATCAGGACCCAGCTGATTCGACTGGTGGCAACGTAAATCATGACCATGAACAGGCCGAAGAACAGGACGGAGGAGCCGAGATCACGCTGGAAGATCAGGACCCCGATGCTGACCAGCCAGGCCACCACCATGGGGGCGAGGTCTTTGAAGCGGGGAAGCTGCAGCGGCCCCACCTTTTTCCCTGCCAGAAGAATCAGGTCACGGTTGGTGGAAAGATACCCAGCGAAGAAGATGGCGAGCGTAATCTTGGCGATCTCTCCGGGTTGGAAGGTTCCAAACCCAACGTTGATCCAGATCCGCGCACCATTGATTTCAAGTCCGAGCGGTGACAGGGGCAGCAGCAGAAGGACCGCACTCGCGATCAACGAAATGTAGGTGAAGCGCCGAAGCATCCGGTGGTCTTTGAACACCAATAACACGGCGATAGATGCGGCCATGGCGACTGAAGTCCATAAAAACTGGCTCTCAGCGACGGTGGTGTCATTGGCAAGGTCAATCCGGTAGATCATGGCCAGACCGATGCCGTTCAAGGCAATCACGATCGGAAGTATTACCGGATCGGCATATTTAGCCCTGAATCGCAGAACAATGTGAAAGGCGAGGGCCAGTGCCGCGAGGATGCCGCTCTGGGTCCAGAAGGCGGAGTCCAGCGGGTTTTCTTTATCGAGGCCGACAATAAGGTTGGCGCTGATTGCCACCCCGAGGGCGATCACGAGTAGCAGCGCTTCCACGTTACGGCGTGACTTTGAAACGGTAAGGACGTCGCTCATGATGACTCGTCTCGGCAACCCTGGGCATCACCGGGGGCGGCTTGGGCGCTGCTCTCGGGACTGGGGCTGCTGGTTGGTTCTGCTGCGGGGTCGGCGGAACCCGAGGGTGAGGCGGACGGCGATGGGGACGGCGACGGGGTCTCATTCCCTGGCGGGCAGGCGACGGCACGCAGGTCGCCGCGCAGATCCTCGACAATACGCTGGGCATGTTCAAGGTCGGTGGCAGGTAGCGAACTTTCTACCCGGGCGCGCTGGTATTCGGGAAGGTTGGATACCGGAATGTCAGTGGTTTGATCGAGGTGACTTAGTGTCACCGGCCCGATCGTCTGGGAGACACCGTTGAAGATTGCCACGTTGTCCTCGTACTCGGCGACGTAGTAGCGAGTCTGGGTCCAGGCGTATCCGAACCACAGCACCGCAACGAGAATGAGTGCCATCAGCCCCAGAAACGCGGGGATCAACCATCGTTTCCGGGCACTGGCAGGTTCCTCGGCGTCGGCGTCGTTGTCGTACAACTCGGCATCGAGTGCAGCTTTATGGGTAAGCATCATCGCGGCCCGGCGTTCGGTGGTCCGTTGCGTAACGATCGGGATTTGACCGGTCTCGGTTGCTAGCGCCGCAGAGCCGACCAGCATATGCGGTCGGGAAGAAAGGTCCTGTCGGATAACGTCGGCGCGGATAGCGCTCCCCGGCAGCTGATCGCCGGTTGGCTTGTCGTCGCCTTTTTCGCCGGCCGCCTCTTTGGCAGGCGGCAGGGTTGTCAGGGCGGCCGTCCGTAGGTCCTCGGGGGTCGCCTCGGCTATTTCGACGACCGCAATGGTCACGTTGTCCGGGGACCCACCGGCCAGTGTCAGATCGACGAGGGTGTCGACGGTGGCCCGTAGGTCTGGGGTTTCACGCACGATGCGCTCGATAAGCTCATCGCCGAGGACGGCGTTCAGTCCATCGGAGCAGAGGAGCCAGCGTTCTCCAGCGGCGACTTCGAAGGAATCAAGATCGAGTTCAGGGCTGGCGTCGACGTCGCCGAGGACCCGCATCAGCACGTTTTTGTGCGGGTGGACATCGGCTTCTTCTGGCTTCAACCGGCCTTCATCAATGAGCCGTTGCACGAACGTGTGATCGACGCTGATCTGCTCAAAGACGTCGTTCTTGAGCCGGTAGGCCCGGGAGTCGCCAATGTGCGCGAATTCGAGTCTATTTCCATTCAATAGGAGGGCAGTAACGGTGGTGCCCATCCCTACCAGCTGTGGGTTGGCGTTCACCAGTTCGGACAGCAGGGTGTTTGCGGTCTGAATCTCATCGGCTAGCTGGTTGGCGGCATCACCGTCGTCGTAATCTTTCCGGTCCAGATGAACCAGATCCAGCACTGTCGAGGCGGAAGCAACGTTCCCACCCGCGTGGCCGCCCATACCGTCGGCGACAACGGCCAGATAGCGACCCACGTAGGCAGAATCATCATTCTTGACGCGGACCATCCCTACGTCTGAACGGGCCGCGAAACGCATGATGTAGGCCAACGCTATGACCTCAATTCGATGACCGTCTTACCGATCCGGACGGGAACACCCAGATCAACCGGCAACGCGCGGGTCAGCTGACTGCCTGCAAGGAACGTGCCGTTGGTGGACCCGAGGTCCTCAATGAACCAGCGGCTTCCCTGGGGAAAGAGACGCGCGTGTCGGCCAGAGGCGTAATCGTCCTCAAGCACGAGGGTTGCTTCCTGGGCCCGGCCCAGCAGGATGGGGCTGGACGCGAGATCCAGTGTGGTGCCCTTCAGAGGCCCTTCGGTGACCACGAGGGTGCGTGCGGTAACGCGCGCTGGTGCCTCCTCGACGAGTTCGGGGTGCTTTCGCGCTTGACGGGCAGAAGGAGTCCCCAGCCGGTTTTTACTACCGACCACCAGGTCTCGGCGCAGGGCGCTCACCACACTAATTACCAGGATCCAGATCAGGATCAGGAAGCCATACCGCAGCACGGTGAGAGTCAGTTCGCTCAGGTCACTCATTCCTAGCGGCCGCCGTTCGGTTGCGAGATGAGTCGAAAGGTCATGCGGGTGCGGCCCATGGTGATGATCGACCCGTCAGTGAGGTCGATTTGGCCCTGGACGCGTTGACCGTTCACGTAGCTGCCGTTGGTGGATCCGAGGTCCACTGCCTGGGTGGTGCCACCCTGTGTGCGAATTTCGAGGTGTTTCCGTGACACTCCGGTGTCATCGACGAGGATGTCAGCCTCGGATGAGCGACCGAGAATGATTGACCCTGCATTGAGTGAATAGCGCTGACCGTCCAGGTCCAGCACAGGTTGCACCCGGGTTGATTGGCGGATGGGCGGGTTGGGGGTTGCGGACCGTTTGGGACCAGCTTGTTTCTCGGTTGAGGAATCAATCTCGAAGACCCCAGCCTTGAGCTCTTCATCCCTGGTGAATGAGACTTTGACGGGACCTCGAAGTGTGTAGCTCTGGCTATTGACGTGTTTGATCACCACGTCGCATAGCTCTTCAGCAAGCGTCGATCCCCATTCCTGGGCCAAGACGAAGTCTGAGTCTGACAGCCGCGCTGTGAAGACATTCGGGGCCAGGGTCCTGCCCTCGGCGAGGGTGATGGACTTGTTGTCCAATTCGCGACGCAGGGCGCTAGCAATTTCGACGGGCTGAACCTGGGACCGGGATCCGGTTGAGAAGGCGCCGCGGACAATCTTCTCCAATCCGCGTTCCACGTTGTCCAAAATACCCACTTGTTGCCTCCTCACCCTTCGATTGAATAGTTTGTCGGTACAGCGATCCACGGCCTTTGTCGGGTGCGAAGGCATGGTCAACGTACGACGCGATCAGTTCGATACTACTGGGGACCTCTCTAAAAGGCCTTAATCACGTGCCCGGATAGACCACTAAGTGATAACGATTCCTCGGGCCGTAGTGGCGTAGTTGCTTGATGTATCGGCTCTGGGCAGAGGGATCAGGCGGGGCGTTTAGGTGATTTCAGTGATGCTCCGTTATGCTTATTTCTGCTGTTCTCGAAGGTCTTCGACTGGTTTGTTGAAGTGTTTTGGAGTGGTTGCGCGCGAGTGGCGGAACGGCAGACGCGCTGGCTTCAGGTGCCAGTATCCGAAAGGGTGTGGGGGTTCAAATCCCCCCTCGCGCACGGTTTAGACCCCCGGTTATCCGGGGGTCTTTCTCGTTAACGAGAAGTTGTGGGAGTAGTTCCGGGTTCTCGGGGACGGCAGCTACTGAAAGTCTCGCGACTTTGTGGTCGCCTTCATTGTCAACACCTCAAACTTGTCAGCCACAATATTGACTATTCCTTCCGTGGAGCGCTCCAGCATGCCCCGGACCAGGACACCGCTTGCTTCCCGGGCAATGCGCCGGTATCGCTGCCACACCCCCACAGAGCAGATGACGTTCACCAGCCCTGTTTCATCTTCCAGATTCATGAAGGTGATTCCGCTTGCCGTGGCGGGTCGCTGCCGGTGAGTAACCACACCACCAACCTCCACCCTGCGTCCTGGCTCAGCCTGCAGCAGGTCAGCTGCAGTCAAAACACCGCGTTTGACCAGAGTTGCTCTGATGTGACGAACCGGGTGATCGTCGGGTGTGATGCCAGTTGACCAGAGGTCTGAGGCTACCCGGTCTGCAGCAGTGAGGTCGGGGAATAGCGGTGGCTGGATGTAGACAGTGGTGCCTTTCAGTTGGCCCGCTCGCTCAGTGGCTGCCGGGCCGGCATTCCAAAGAGCCTCCCGCTCTGTTAGCCCCATTGATTCGAAGGCTCCAGCAGCTGCCAGGGACTCAAGTTGGCTGGAGTTGAGTTCAGTGCGCCGTGCCAGATCTGCCATATCCGCATAGACGCCATTGGCGATGCGCTCGGAAACAATTTGTTCTGCAACACGAGTCCCAATTGACTGGACGCTGTCCAGACCCAGCCGGACTGCGAAGTGGGCATCCCTTCGGTGCAGTGTCGAATCAAAGGGGATGGACCTGTCAAAAGGACCTACGGGGGGCTGATTCTGGTGGCAGCAGGAATCCATGCCTGTAGCTTGTCCGGTGGAGGAGTTCGCAGGTCCAGTGAGAGGCTCAAGATCCGCGTGAATTCCTGAAAGCAGCAGATCCGGCCGGTGTACCTTCACCCCGTGACGGCGGGCATCGGCAACAAGGGTCTGCGGTGAGTAGAAGCCCATAGGCTGGGCCCGCAACAATGAGGCAAGGAATGCCCCGGGATAGTGAAGTCTCAGCCAGGCACTGACGTAGACCAGTAAGGCGAAGCTGATGGAGTGGCTCTCAGCGAAACCGAAATTAGCGAAGGCCTGGATCTTGAGGTAAATCGAATCGGCTGTCTCTCCGGTGATGCCGTTTGATGCCATCCCCGCGTACAGCTTGTCCCGCAACGTATCAATGCGTTCAAGACCACGTTTGGACCCCATCGCCCGGCGCAACTGATCAGCATCTGCTCCGGAGCAATTCCCCACCACCACTGCCATCTGCATGAGCTGTTCCTGAAACAGGGGTACCCCAAGGGTCCTTTCCAACACCGGTTCCAGTTTGGGGTGGAGGTAGGTGACCGGCTCTTCCCCCAGTTTGCGTTTAATGAAGGGGTGTACAGCGCCACCCTGAATGGGGCCGGGCCGGACCAGGGCTACTTCTATCACCAGGTCATAAAACCTTCGGGGTTGCAGACGGGGGAGCATCCCCATTTGAGCTCGGCTTTCCACCTGGAACACCCCAATGGAATCGGCGAAGCAAAGCATGTCGTAGACGCCCTGCTCCTCCTTTGGAATGGTGTGCAGATCCCAGGACTCACCAAAGTGTTTCTCCGCGAGGTCGAAGTTGTATTGGATGGCTGCAAGGATGCCCAGCCCCAACAAGTCGAACTTCACCAATCCCATCCAGGCGCAATCGTCCTTGTCCCACTGCAGGACAGTGCGGTCTTCCATTCGTCCATGTTCAATGGGACAGACTTCGCCTACCGGCCGATCGGTAAGCACCATCCCGCCGGAATGAATCCCAAGATGTCGAGGAAACTTGAGGACACTCTGGGCAAGGTGAACGACTGCTTCCGGGATGTCATGATCGTCACTGGACACGAGGCCACCCCAACGTTCAATCTGCTTGGACCAGGCATCCTGCTGTCCTGGGCTGTGGCCGAGGGCCTTGGCCATGTCACGAACAGCAAATTTTGGCCGGTAGGTGATCACATTGGCCACCTGGGCGGCATTGAATCGTCCGTATTTGTTGTACACATACTGGATGACTTCCTCCCGGCGATCGGAATCGAAGTCGACGTCAATGTCCGGTTCCTCGTCCCGCATGCTGGAGAGAAAACGTTCAAATGGCAGGTTGTACAGAATCGAATCAACTGCTGTGATCTCCAGCAGATAGCAGACTGCGGAGTTCGCTGCCGAACCGCGGCCCTGACAGAGGATGCCTTTGCTCCGCGCAAAGTGAACCAGGTCGTGAACAATCAGGAAGTAGCCCGGGAAATTCTTGCTCTCAATAACCTCCAGTTCCTTTTCGATCCGCTCCACCACGTCACGCCGGCCTGGATAAAACTTGTCTGCACCTTGCCACACCAGTTTCCGCAAATAGCTCATCTGGGTGTGACCGTCGGGGAGGGCAAGATTAGGCAAACCCGGTTTGACGCTCCGCAACCTGAACGCCAGATCATCGGCGAGGTCCACAGTCCGTTCGATAGCACCGGGATAGGCAGCGAACCTGGCAGCCATTTCAGCCCCACTACGAAGATGAGCTGAACCTGCCGCGGGTAACCAACCATCCATTTCATCAAGGCTTCTCCTGGCGCGCACCGCAGCCAGAGCCGTAGCTAGCCGATGCTGTTCAGGTGAGGCATAGTGCACGTTGTTGGTGGCAATGACTGGGAGTTTCAACCCTGATGCCACTGACGCCAACGCATCGTTGATCGAACTATCCAGTGGGTTTCCCTGATCCGAGAGTTCAACGACAACGTTGTCCTTGCCAAACAGTTCAACCAACTGCCCGACGGCGTCTCTGGCCCCTCGCTCTCCATTGCGCACCAATGCTTGACGGACTGACCCTTTACGGCAGCCGGTGAGAATCAGCCAATTTCCTGACGCCTGTTCGGCCAGCCTTTCAAGGTTGTAGCGGGGCTTGCCTTTCTCGGCTCCTTCAGCCAATTGCGCTGCAGTGATGGCACCAGCCAACGTCCGGTATCCCTCGGTTCCGCGGGCCAGAATCAACAGATGGCTACCCTCGGGATCCGGTTCGCCATTTTGTGGTTTGGAAAGGTCCAAGGAGAGTTCAGTGCCATAGACAGTGCTCAATTGCGGGAACTTTTCTGCAGCTTCAGCGAGACGCACCACCCCGTACAATCCATCGTGATCGGTCAGTGCCAGTCCGTTCAGGCGCAACCGGTTGGCTTCCTCGACCAGTTGTTCCGGGCTGGAGGCACCATCCAGAAAACTGAAGTTCGAGTGGACATGCAGTTCCGCGTAGGGAACCAGCGGACCACCTGGTTCGGGGGGCGTCGTGGTAGGCAAACGGTATGGCTGCCGTTTCGGTGACCATGCGGGACTATCACCACCATCAGCTCCAACAGGTGGTGCACCGGGCCTGCTTCGATCGGAGAGGGTCCGCTCAAATTCTGACCACGAGATCGGGGGGTTACTCCACCCCACAGTGGCCTCCCGTTTTCCATAAGGTGATGGCTGCTCTAGTCATAGCTGGCTTCTGCCCACCACTGGTGGTCTTCCAGGAGTAATAGCCAGGCAGCACCCGTCTCATCCACCAGTTGAAAACGGTTGAGAGCCCGCCCTGAGGAGTCCCACCACCGTTCGTTGATGGGCCATGGTCCGGCCCAGTGATGTACCAGGCGCTGCTTGGCGGGTGAACCTGGTGGTGTGAATTGCGCTGGCGCACGGGTGAGCATTCCTCGAGTGTCAACGTCAACGCTGTGACCACTATCGTCGATCACACGCACTTCACGAGGGGAGTCAAAGACTGTAGCTGGTGCTGGTCCGGGCAACTTGCCGGGCCAGGGCAACTGCCGGGCAGCCCTCACCGCTACTGGATTGCTGCCTGAAGAATCCCCCCACGGAATGAGCACTCTGCGATCTTTGAGCATTCGGCCACCAGCAATCATCGCTGTCAGTACGGCTCCATGACCCAACATGCCTTGGACGCGGGCCAACCCGTTGTGGACGCCTTCGTCAGGTCCGGTACCCCACAGGCCATCAGCATGGTCGCCTAGATCCTCGACAGTGTCAGGAATGGTTTGCACTCGGGTGATACCTGATTGAAGACCATGCTCAATCAGTCCGCCACCCTGCAGCTGCCACCTAACCCGATCAAGAATGTCATCGGCATCGAACCATCGTGGATGACGCCACAACCGGTCTGAAACTTCACCGGATTCAGAGTGCAACACCACCCTGACCACTGTGCAAACCAGGCCGGAATCACGCAACCGGTCCACGAATCGGTCCGCGGAGGTGCGGAAAGCAAACGCCAACTGATCAATTCGTACCAAGGCTGGTTCGAAGTCAACAAGGACGTCCAGTTCCGGTGGTGGCTTACGAACCACCACTGAGTGATGATCAAGTCCGCTGGCCTTCCGATGGGCGATTGCACCTTCAACGCCGAACCGGTTCCTAACGTTTCCAGCAGCAAGCGCTGAAAAGTCACCGAGTGTCTTGATTCCCAATCGTCGCAACAAAACTGCGAGTTTTGGTTCGGCCAACACTTCCAGCGGAAAAGAGCTCAAAAACTGGGCTGATTCGCCAGGTGGAACAACCCAGATGGCGTCCTGTTCAGCGCCCTCCAACACCTCAGTGGCACGGGCTGCATGCTCTGCAGCGAACGGTGAATCAGCAACACCGATCCTGGCGTTGGTTAGTCCAAGGGTCGAGAGAGTGGAGAGCAGAACCGATGCCGCTGCGGTTTCACCGCCGTAATACCGGCTCGGCCCCTGTGCAGGGATGGCGCATAAACCAGGGCGTAACAGTTGAACTCCGGGCATAATCTTTTCAATTGCTGAGACCACAGGTTCAAAAACCCGTTCATCGAGGGCAGGGTCATATTGCTCAACGAGGAGGTCAGCACACCGTGCCTGAGCCTCACGGACCCTGAGCCTGCGTTTTACACCTTCAGACCGCGCCGCTGGTGAACAGGCATAGACCTCACCTTTATCGACCAGGGCTAGTGATGCATCGATAGGGAGGTTCAGCTCGCGCAGGGCAGCAGCGATGGGCCAGTCGGGGCACCAGAGCATCATGATCCTGGTGGCACCCTGCTTGAGTGTTTGAGAGGGTGTTTGCAGCTTCATCAAGCGCCAACCACCTGGGGGACGAAGCGCTGATCAATAGTCCTGCTGTCAGCAGTATTGAGTTGAGGCCAGGTGCGTTGCTGAAGTTCAGTGAGTGAAAGTTCAGAGCTCCGTGACCGACCGTTGTTCCCTTTGGCAGTGACTTTCAACCTGCGGGTTTGCAAATGACCTGATCCGGTTCCCAACCCGCCCCACTGATTGTCGGAGACACTGAGTACCGCCTCACTCTGTGGCCAGGCTCCGATGGTAATGAGCGCTGCTCCCCGTTGCCTTAACCGTGCCCGCAGCCGAGCAGCATCGGTGCTGGTAATAGTTGCCGGCGCGGTGGTCAAAATGATTGACACCACATCCACCATTGCCGCAGTCACAGTGAGCCACTGGCCGTCGAGGTGGGGGATAAGAATAAGACGGTCTAGATCAATGCCCAGATTTGCTGCAGCTTCTACATTGAAATCAGGGATACCTATCACGCTGCACCACGCGCCTGAACCCGAGGGGCCAGCAAGCAATGCCATTGCCAGCGTGGTGGAGTTCTCAACCGAGTAAGCCGCTCCCGCCATCAATCCTCCACCGGGAAGGATCCGTCCCAGAGCGGGAATGGTGGGTAAACGCCGTGAGCCCAACCGGCTTCCCTGCATCTGATTGATCTTTTCCTGCAACCCCGACTCGCTGCGCAGCTGACCAGCAAGTTCAGGTACCAGCAGGTCCTGATCCAGGGTGGTGCCCGGGGACATCCGGGGGCTTATTGCTAGTGCAGTCACCCCTTAATATTCGAAGATATGTTCGATTAAGTCAATCGGTTGTTTTGCTACTCAGGCACCCCGGGAATGAGGTTTGAAGCTACCCCGGAGTACCCTATCCTCATGTGCGGACGTTTTGTGGTGGCGGGATCTGACCGGGACCTGATAGACCTATTTGACGTTGATTTCGTGGATAAGGATCTACCTGAGCCTTCCTACAATGTGGCGCCCACTGACACCGTGAGACTTCTCATGGAACGACTCGACGACACAGGTGAAACACCCACTAGGCGGCTCACCACAGCACGGTGGGGGCTGGTACCTTCCTGGATGAAAGACCCCAAAAAAGGTCCCCCCTTGATCAATGCCCGGGCCGAGACCATCCTTGAAAAACCATCCTTCCGCACCGCTGCCTCCCGGCGCAGGGGCATCGTGATGGCCAACGGGTATTACGAGTGGGAGAAGGGTCCCGAGGGTAAAATTCCCACCTACCTCCACGGCCAAACCAGCGACATGCTAGCTTTCGCCGCCTTATACGAATACTGGCCGGATCCAACCCTTCCCGAGGACCATCAGGACAAGTGGTTGCGCAGTTGCACCATTATCACCACGACCGCCAGCGACACCCTCGGTCATATTCATGACCGGACACCACTCATCCTTCCAGCAGACCTGTATTCAGACTGGCTTAACTCAAAAATGACCGGTAGTTCCGACGTGCAGGCACTGATTGACGCCATTCCGGAACCGAAACTTGTCCCCCGGGTAGTTGGCAACGCCGTCGGATCGGTCCGCAACAATGGGCCCCAACTAATCGAACCAGTTGCCTCTTGAGAACTACATCTACCCGGGACTTTTCGGTCCTCGTGATCAGCGCCAACCGCGATAAACATCTCGCGAACCTTGTGATTGGGTTGAATCGTTCAACCCGTACGCCTGCAGAGCTGGTCGTTGTGTATATGGGTCAGCCCAACCCCACTCCACTGGACACAGCAATCCCATTACGTCTGGTTCATCTTCCGGCATCCGGGTCTGGGACTTTGAACCTTGCGGCTGCACGGAATGCCGCCGCTGCAGCGGCTTCCACTGATACTTTGGTTTTTCTGGATGTTGACTGCATACCTGCCACCAGGCTCTGTGAAACCTTGATGCGGGACCTCGATAGTTTGGGTGGTCTGGTGATGGCCCAACCCCGCTATCTAAGCGAGGCCGGGTTTCCGATGGATGACTGCGACGCCGGACTAATGCGTGCCTCGATCCCGCACCATGCCCGCACCATGTTGGCACCCGCTAATGGCGAGCCCCCCGCCGCAACTGAGAAGTATGAGCTGTTTTGGTCTCTGGGTTTCGCGGTAGCGGCCGACGATTTCACCCTGATAGGCGGGTTTGATGAATCCTTCACTGGGTACGGCGGGGAAGACACCGACTTTTCCTTCACTGCCCGTGAGAGGGGGGTCATCCTTTCCTTCTCAGCCGCCACCATGTTCCACCAGCATCATGGGGTCACCAGCCCACCCCTGCAGCACTTCACTGACATAGTTGCCAATAGCCTGGTGTTTCACCACAAATGGGGACTGTGGCCAATGACCGGATGGCTGTCGGCCTTTGCGGCCGCCGGGTACATCGGCTGGACTGCCGATGCTGAGGGAATCGATGTACTGAAGCACCCCACTGACGACGACGTTGCTGCCGCTCGCGTGAATGCGCCCTACTAGATACCATCCGATCCAGAACCTGCCGAGTCTGACCCAGTCAACTAAGAGCCGGCTCCCGACGCTTTCGACACCAGATCCAACAACCCCACCTTGAAACTCTCCTGGCTGACGAACAAGGCCTTCCGCAGGGCGTTCGCATCCGATGCCTCCGCCTGGCGGAGGAGATCTGGCCAGCTGACATCCGACCAGCTCTCAGCCATTGGAATCCCCGCTGTGATGGCCAACGCCCGCGCAAAGGCGGCCTGCTCACCGAACGGTCTTTCCTCCGGCACCAGGATGGTGGGGCGACCAGCTGCGGCCGCCGCTGCAACGGCGTGGTACCCCGCGGAGGTGATGATGATGTCTGCGGCGGCGAGTTCCTGGGCGGGATCCTTCAGAACGCCAAGCAGGCGAACATTGGGCGGCAGCTCAATGCTCCCGGTGCTCAGCCCTGCCACGTTCCATTGCCAGGAGGGGCAGGATCGAGCGGCCTGGACAAGATCACCGAGATTTACACCGTTGCCACCCAGACTGGTCTGCACAGTGATGATCCTGCCGCCTGGCTTTGCCGAATCTGTCTCAGCGCCGCCGGTAGGTGAAAGCATCCCCAGATACTGGGTCCGATGCCCAAATGCCTCGAGATAGGAGGATTCCTCAAGGCGTCGGGGGTAGTAGGCAACCAGCTCAGAAGCTGACGCATAGGCCAGCTCATGCACCGCATCGGAGCGATCCCCGGGCATGCGCCGGTAGATGACGGGATACCCACAGAGCCGGGCGAAGATTGCCGCCTCGGCCGAAACATCAATAATGATTACCTGCGGATCAAAGTCTCGCCATGCAGCATGCAGCTCGGCGAATCGGTGCCTGATCGCTGAATTGATGGGCGTGTAATGCAGAAATGGTTCCTCGGGTGTCGGGTATGGCTCGCCGTCGGGCCCGGTGTCAGTCGTGAGCTGGGCAAACCGGGTATGCGGAATTGTCCTGAGTCCGGCGGGTTCGGTGGATCCAGTGACCAACAGATCGACAACCTCCAAGCGCGCGATGTTCAGGGCGTGGCGCAGGTGTCCCGAACCGTGGTGGTGGGTGTAGTAGGCCACGCGGGGGAGAGTCGTCATGGGGACAATACGGGGGACGACACGGGGGACAACACTGGCCTAGGATGCCAGCATCTCGGAGTCGGAGAGTATGTCCTGATTCACCAGTTCACCGAGGTGTTGCTCGTAGTTGGCAATCATCACGCCGGCTGCAAACCGTGCCGCAGAAGCCCGAACCGCGGTGCTGTCCGCTCTGCGCGCCTGTTCAATTGCCAAGGCAAGGTCTGCAGCAGAGAACCCGCCTGCCACTACTCCGCCGCGCTGGTCAATAATCTCAGCCATCGCACCGCAGGGAAGCGCCGCCACTGGCGTGCCGCATGCCATGGCTTCGACTGTGGTTAGCCCGAACGGTTCCGCCCACAACGGTGAAGCAATAAAGACGGTCCCGGAGCTGAGGAAAGACGCCAGCTGGCCATGGTTCAGGTGACCTACGTGCTGAACTGATTCGCTCAGGAACGGCGCAATGGTTCGGGTGAAGTAGTCCTGATCACTAATGGGTCCGGCAAAGCGGATCCGCATTCCGGCGAGGGATGCGGCCTCGATCGCAACGTGCAACCCTTTTTCGGGGGTAATCCTGCCGGCCCAGACTGCCGTGTTGGAACGCCGGCGGGTCAGTACTCCTGCATGCCATTCATCGAGCCGGATCCCGTTGTGAACAATGCTGATGTCGTCGAGGTGGTTCCGCCACTGCCGTGCATTGGCCGCTGAAACGCTGACAAACCGTTGCCGAGGTGAGGGACGGTAGCCGGATGCCTCGAAGACGGCAGTCACCCGCGGTAGCGGAGGGGTATGGAGAATGGTCAACATGGGGGCTGTGGGCGGATCAGCATGCGGTAGCGGGCTGAGGGAGTTGTTGATGACGACGTCGAAATTGCCTTCGTCAATCAGGTTCAGGGTGGTGTTGTGAGCATCATCCAGGTGGCGTGTCTGCGCGTCACGGGCTGGGCCCTCGGGATGCTTGGCGAAGTGGAACCCGGCGTCAAGCACGGGCACCACGGTGCCTGTGGTGTGGCTGCCACCCTTGGCGAAAAGAGTGACCGAGTGTCCACGAGCCGTGAGTTCTTCAGTCAACAGCGCAGTATGCATTTCCAGTCCACCCGGAAATGGGCTGGCAATGGGGTGGTGCAGGTGGGCCATCACGGCAATGTTGAGCGGTTGTGCATGAAGCATAATAGTAAGTATGCTTCATTCCCGCGAAAAGTCGACACGGACAAGCTGGTTTAGCCTACTGGTCGGCCTTCTCGGCATGCAGATTCTTGGTGATCAGATCCTGTTTGCGGACTGCCGCATGGGTCGAGCGTTCAGCTACCAACCAGGCCGGGGGCTCCTGTAGCAGCGCGGTGATGTCCGGCGTCGTAAGCGGTTCGGTTACCCCACCACGAGCCAGACCGCTGATGGAAATGCCCAATTTCTGAGCTACCACTGGGCGGGGGTGCGGTCCGTTGCGGCGGAGCTCCGCGAGCCATTCCGGCGGATTCTGCTGCAGTTCGTTGAACTCCGCACGGGTAACGTCGTTGTCCTGGAACTCTTGAGGAGAGGCTGGCAGGTAGATTCCCAGTTTCTTGGCCGCTGTGGCGGGTTTCATGGTCTGGGGGCTTTTTGCGGGGGTCATTCCTTAACCCTAGCTGCCCCCGCCGACCGTCAACCGCGTCTGGTGCGCATTTTTGCAAAGAACCCGGCAAGCTCTGCAGTCGCGGTCAGTGGCAGCACCTGAGCTACATACTGATCCGGGCGAACGACGACGACGACGCCGTCCCGGCTTACGCCCCGCAGGTCGAAGATATCCTCGGCCGGGTTAACGCCGAAGACCTTTTCCAGATAGTTGAGCTTGAAGGGTCCAACCTGTGGTTTGAACACCGCAGGAACGGCGGTGATGTCCAGGCTTTGGTGATCTTGCTGGTAGATCACCCTGACATCGAACCACGCGTCCTGGTCAGCACCCACGGGAGTTGCAGCGAGGGGTGACTCTGGTGAATTGGCGAGCCATTCCGCGAAGGTGGCCACCTTCGATGGTGCACCTGGCAGCGGTTCATCAGCGAAAACGTAGACGCGCCAACGTCCGTCGGCCGTCGCCTGGTGGCCCAGGTGAAGCAGATTGGTGTCGCAAACGCGGGCGACCTGCGCGGACTTGAACCGTTTGCCGATGGGGAACCCGGTGGCGAGTTCCTGATGGGTGGCCTGGCCGACGATGATGGATGGCTGGTACTCGGTCATGAATCCGGCGGGAAATTCCATGGTGCTGGTGTAAAAGTTTTCGAGTTCCGTGGGGTCCTCAAAGTCTTCTGGTTTTTTGGCCATCAACGAAGACCACTGCTTGTCGAAGTCAATCAGGTTCTTGGCTACTACCTGGCGTTCGGCGGAATAGGTGGAGAGCAGGCTCTCAGCACTGCGGCCCTCCAGGACATGTCCGAGTTTCCAGGCGATATTGAATCCGTCCTGCATCGAGACGTTCATTCCCTGGCCCGCCTTGGCGCTGTGGGTGTGGCAGGCGTCCCCGGTGATGAAGACCCGGGGTGTTCGGGTGCCGACCTCCTCGGGGAGGACGTCGTCGAAGCGGTCCGTCAGGCGGTGGCCGACTTCATAGACGCTATGCCAGGCGACGTTGCGGACGTCGAGGGTGTAAGGGTGGAGGATCGCGTTGGCCTTCTCGATGATTTCAGCAATCGTGGTGCTGCGGATTTCCCCTTTGGTGTGCGTATCGACATCACCCAGATCCACATACATGCGGAAGAGGTGACCACCCTCGCGGGGAATGAGGAGGATACTCCCGCCAGTACCGGACTGAATGGCGCACTTCAGCCGAATGTCTGGGAAGTCGGTGACGGCAAGAACGTCCATGACCCCCCACGCGTGATTCGCCGCGTCGCCGGCGAGCGTGCAGCCGATGGCGCTGCGGACCTTGCTCCGGGCACCATCGGCGCCAATCACGTACTTGGCCCTGACCGACCGCTGCGTTCCTTCGAGCGGTCCAGCGGTATGGGCGAGGGTGACAGCAACGGGATATTCGCCCTCGTTGGCAACATCGAGCCCGATGAAGTCCAGGCCGTAGTCAGGCTTCATCCGGGTAGGGGAGTTTGCCATGAACTCGGCAAAATAATCGAGGACGCGCGCCTGATTGACGATCAGGTGCGGAAATTCGCTGACCCCTGCCGGGTCATCGAGAGGGCGGGCGGTCCGGACAATCCGGGCGGGATCTGCGGGGTCCGGTTTCCAGAATGCCATCTCGGTGATCCGGTATGCCTCGGCGGTAATACGCTCGGCGAAACCAAACGCCTGGAACGTCTCAACACTTCGGGCCTGGATGCCATCTGCCTGACCAATCGCTAGCCGTCCGGGACGGCGCTCCACAATGCGCGTAGTGATCTCCGGGAACTGGGAGAGCTGGGCGGCCGCGAGCATTCCGGCTGGGCCGCTGCCGACAATCAGGACGTCAACCTCGTCGGGCAGTTCGTCCGGCCGATCGATACCGACGCCGGACGCTACCTGGACGCGGGGGTCACCTGATACGTAGCCGTGATGGTGAAAATGCACGGTCTTCCTCGCTCACTTCGTTGTGAAAGTTCTTTATTTGAACACGTAATCCGATAATCGAATGACGCTGCTCACACTGTACGACGGGTATGACCAGCGACACAACGGGTGCCATGATCATGGACTCTTGACGTGGTGCCGGTCACAGTGGGTAGTATATCGTATACGATTTCGTACATTGGGAATCGGAGAGAGAGTTCGACGACGACGAGGAGCGCGATATGACGATGGAGTCCACGACCGAGGCCGTGAGTGCCGAACTGCTGGCCCGCACCCGGAAGGTGATTGCGGTTCACATCAACTACCCCAGCCGTGCCGCGCAGCGAGGACGTATTCCGCTGCAGCCTTCCTACTTCCTGAAACCCTCCTCGTCCCTCTCGCTCGGATCGCTTGAGACGCCCGGTGTCGTTGTACGTCCGCTGGGCTGTGAGCTGCTCGGCTACGAGGGCGAAATCGCTCTCATTATTGGCACAACCGCCCGCAGGGTTAGCCCTGCTCAGGCGTGGGGCCACGTCCAATGGGTGACCGCCAGCAACGACCTGGGTGTTTACGACCTCCGCTACGCCGACAAGGGTTCAAACGTTCGCTCCAAAGGTGGCGACGGATTCACCCCGGTTGGGCCACGTTTGATTCCAGCGAATGACATCGATCCCACTGCACTGCGGGTGCGCACCTGGCACAACGAGGAACTCGTCCAGGACGACACCACTGAGGACCTGCTGTTTCCCTTCGCCCAGCTGGTCGCCGATCTGTCACAGCTCCTCACCCTGGAGGTAGGGGACATTATTTTGACCGGCACCCCGGCTGGTGCGTCGGTGGCGAATCCGGACGACATGGTGGACATCGAGGTCACCGCCGGTGCCTACAGCAGCGGGCGACTCAGGACCTGCGTGGCGGAGGGAACGACGCCGTTCGCTGACTTCGGCGCTCAACCCAAAGCCGATGACACTCAGCGGGAAGAAGCCTATGGGTCACGCGAGGCAGCCGGGCTGGAACCGGTAAGCCACGCGCTGGCACCTGAATTGAAGAAGAAGCTGGAGGGCATCGCCACCGCAACGCTGTCCTCACAGCTGCGCAAGCGTGGGTTGAACAATGTGAGCATTGATGGGTTGCAGGCAACCCGCCCTGACCGCCGAGTGGTGGGGCTGGCCCGCACCCTCCGGTTCGTCCCCAACCGGGAGGATCTCTTCACCACCCACGGTGGCGGTTTCAACGCCCAGAAACGCGCCATTGACTCGGTGAACGACGGCGAAATTCTCGTCATGGAGGCGCGGGGCGAAAAGGGTACCGGCACGGTGGGGGACATTCTGGCCATGCGAGCCCAGGTCCGGGGAGCGGCCGCCATCATTACTGATGGCGGTGTTCGTGACTATTCGGCTGTTGCTGATCTCGACATGCCAACCTACTTCGCCAACCCCCACCCGGCTGTCCTGGGTCGACGCCACATCCCATGGGACACCGATATCACCATCGCGTGCGGCGGAACGACCGTCCAGCCAGGGGACATCATCGTGGCCGACTCGGACGGCATTCTCGTCATCCCGCCGGCACTTGCTGAGGAACTCGTTGAGGACTGCATCCTGCAAGAGCAGGAAGAGAGGTTCATCCTCGAAATGGTCAAGCAGGGAAGCGGTGTGGACGGGCTTTACCCAATGAATGCCGACTGGAGGGCGAAATACGTGCAGTGGGTCGCCGACGGAGCAACACGTGGCTGACGCCGTCGTCGCACCGTCACTCGAGACCAGTGGCGGAGCCAGGCGCGGTGATGTCGAACCGGGAAGTAAGTCCGAGCGGGCCTACACCTCGATCAAATCCCGCATCATCGAAGGCTCCTTTTCACCCGGATACCGGCTGGTGCTAGCGAAAATCGCTGAGGATCTTGGCTTCAGCGTGGTCCCGGTCCGGGAGGCAATCAGGCGGTTGGAGGCTGAAGGTCTTGTGACGTTTGAACGCAACGTCGGTGCCACCGTCTCCGGGATCGACCCCACCGAGTACTTGTATACGATGCAGACTCTGAGCATCATCGAGGGGGCAGCGACGGCCCTGTCCGCACCGCTGATCGATTCGGTGGCGGTAGCCCGGGCGCGCGCGGTCAACGCCCAGATGCGAGAGTGCCTTGACCATTTCGACCCGGTCCGTTTCACGGCACTGAACCAGGACTTTCACAGCATCTTGTTTGAGCATTGCCCCAATCCGCACATCCTTGATCTGGTGCACCGCGGCTGGAACCGGCTGGCGGCGCTCCGGTCGTCCACGTTCAGGTTCGTTCCCGGGCGCGCCAAGGAATCTGTCCTGGAACACGAGGCGCTGCTGCAGCTCATCGAATCGGCGGCCAACGCCGACACCATCGAGCACGCCGCCCGCCGTCACCGCTCCGCAACCCTGGACGCCTACCTTGCGCAGGCCTCTGCTCCCATCGAATAAGCTCCACCAAATAGTCAGGAAGAAAACCATGACGTCCACCGTCCCTGAAACCACCCACTATGTACCGCAGGACCTGCCCACCCACATCCAGCACTACATCAACGGAAAGTTTGTCGATTCCGTCAGTGGGAAGACCTTCGACGTGCAGGACCCGGTGTCCAACACCAACTACGCCACCGCTGCCGCTGGGCAGAAGGAAGACATTGACCTCGCGGTCGCCGCTGCACGCGAGGCATTCGTCAACGGCCCGTGGCCGCGGATGAAACCCCGCGAGCGAGCCCGGGTTCTCAACAAAATCGCCGACGCCGTTGAGGCGCAGGAGTCCCGCCTGGCCGACCTGGAGAGCTTCGACACCGGGTTGCCCATCACCCAGGCGAAGGGCCAGGCCCTGCGTGCAGCCGAGAACTTCCGTTTTTTCGCTGACCTCATCGTGGCTCAGTTCGACGACGCCATGAAAGTCCCGGGTTCCCAGATCAACTACGTGAACCGGAAGCCGATCGGCGTCGCCGGACTGATCACCCCCTGGAACACTCCGTTCATGCTCGAATCCTGGAAACTCGCACCGGCACTGGCCACCGGCAACACCGTGGTCCTCAAGCCCGCCGAATTCACGCCGCTCTCCGCCTCCCTGTGGGCCCAGATATTCAAAGACGCCGGCCTCCCCGACGGGGTGTTCAACCTGGTCAACGGCCTCGGCGAAGAAGCGGGTGATGCGCTGGTCAAGCACCCACAAGTCCCCCTGATTTCCTTCACCGGCGAGACGACCACCGGGCAGACCATCTTCCGTAATGCAGCCGAGAACCTCAAGGGGCTGTCCATGGAACTCGGCGGGAAGTCACCCTGCGTGGTCTTCGCCGATGCGGACCTGGACGCGGCGATCGATTCGGCGCTCTTCGGTGTTTTCTCCTTGAATGGTGAGCGTTGCACCGCCGGATCCCGCATTCTGGTGGAACGCGGCATCTACGACGAGTTCTGCGACAAATACGCGGCCCGGGCGAAGTCCATCGTGGTCGGCGATCCCCACGATCCCAAGACCGAGGTCGGCGCGCTGGTCCACCCAGAGCACTTTGAGAAAGTCGCCTCCTATGTAGAGATTGGGAAGTCGGAGGGGCGGCTGCTGGCTGGCGGAGGCCGGCCGGACCACCTGCCCGAGGGCAACTACATCGCACCGACCGTGTTCGCCGACGTCGCTCCTGAAGCACGCATTTTCCAGGAGGAGATCTTCGGCCCGGTCGTCGCCATCACCCCGTTTGAAGACGACGACGAAGCGCTGGCACTCGCGAACAACACCAAATACGGGCTCGCCGCCTACATTTGGACGCAGAACCTGACCCGCGCCCACAACTTCTCCCAAAACATGGAAGCTGGCATGGTCTGGCTCAACAGCCACAACGTTCGCGACCTTCGCACCCCATTTGGCGGGGTGAAAGCGTCGGGTCTGGGACATGAGGGCGGCTACCGGTCAATCGACTTCTACACCGACCAGCAGGCAGTTCATATCAGCCTCGGCGCTGTCCACACTCCGAAGTTCGGCAGCATCGACGACGCACCCAAGGGCTGACCCCCTTCCCCAGGCACCTCCCCCGCGCCCTGCTCAAAGAAGAGAGACCATCATGACAAACTTCGTCCCCACCCCCACTGCTCCGGCCCCCGACATTGTCCGTTGCGCCTACATGGAAATCGTCGTAACTGACCTCGTGAAGTCGCGTGAGTTCTACGTCGACGTCCTCGGTCTGCACGTCACCGAAGAAGACGACAACAACATCTACCTGCGCTCCCTTGAGGAGTTCATCCACCACAACCTGGTGTTGCGGAAGGGGCCGGTGGCCGCCGTCGCCGCCTTCGCCTACCGGGTCAAGTCGCCGGCGGAAGTGGACGCCGCCGAGGCGTATTACACGGAACTTGGTTGCCGGGTGGAGCGCCGAACGGAGGGGTTCACCAAGGGCATTGGCGATTCCGTCCGCGTCGAGGACCCACTTGGCTTCCCCTACGAATTCTTCTACGACGTCGAACATGTGGAGCGCCTCACCCAGCGCTACGACCTCTACTCTGCCGGCGAGCTGGTGCGCCTGGATCATTTCAACCAGGTCACCCCTGACGTACCGCGGGGACGCAAGTACCTCGAGGACCTCGGCTTCCGGGTCTCTGAGGACATCCAGGATTCCGATGGCGTGAGCTATGCGGTCTGGATGCACCGTAAACAGACGGTGCACGACACCGCACTGACCGGGGGCAACGGTCCACGGATGCACCACGTCGCCTTCGCCACCCATGAGAAGCACAACATCATCCAGATCTGCGACAAGATGGGCGCCCTGCGCATCTCGGACCGGATTGAACGCGGCCCCGGCCGGCACGGCGTGTCCAATGCTTTCTACCTCTACATCCTTGACCCGGACGGGCACCGCATCGAGATCTACACCCAGGATTACTACACCGGCGACCCGGACAACCCTACGGTCACGTGGGACGTCCACGACAACCAGCGCCGCGATTGGTGGGGCAACGCCGTCGTCCCCTCCTGGTACAGCGAAGCCTCGCTGGTCCTGGATCTCGATGGGAATCCCCAGCCCGTGATTGTGCGTGAGGAAAAGAGCGAAATGGCGGTGACGGTCGGTGCCGACGGGTTCTCCTACACCCGCAAAGACGATGATGGTGCCGAGCAGGGGTTCAAGTTGGGGGCGCAGCTGTAGCCATGCTGGATGCCACAACCATTGAAGCCATTGCCGATGAGCTGGTCGAAGCCGGGCGCAGCCGCACCCCGGTTCCGCGGCTGACGGCCCGCTATCCGGACATGACCGTTGAGGACGCCTACGCGGTGCAGCAGCTGTGGCGTCAACGCAACGAGGCTGCCGGGCGAACGCTGGTGGGGCGCAAGATCGGCCTCACCTCGAAGGCCATGCAGGCGGCCACCGGCATCACCGAACCCGATTACGGAGCCATCTTCGACGATATGGTGCTGGACACCGGCTGCTCGGTGGACTGGGATCGGTACACCCATCCGCGGGTCGAAGTGGAACTGGCGTTTGTGTTGAAGCAGGATCTGTCGGGACCAGGGTGCACCATCTTCGACGTGCTGAATTCCACCGACTACGTGGTCCCCGCCCTTGAAATCCTGGATTCCCGGATCGAGATGGAGGGTAGGACCATCGTTGACACCATTTCGGACAACGCGGCGATGGGCGCCATGGTGGTGGGTGGTCGTCCGGTGAGGCCGGACGCCGTCGACCTCCGTTGGGTAGCCGCAATCCTTTACAAGAACCAGACGGTCGAGGAAACCGGCGTCGCAGCTGGAGTGCTCGACCACCCGGCGGCCGGTGTTCACTGGCTGGCCAACAAGATTGCGGCCCACGGTGACAGTATGAAGGCCGGTGACATCATCCTCGCCGGGTCCTTCACCCGCCCACTGTGGGTCAATAAGGGTGACACTATCCACGCCGACTACGGACCGCTGGGAGTAGTGACATGCCACTTCCACTAAACGACACGTTTCGTGTAGCGCTCGCCGGGGCCGATCGGCCGCTAACTGGCATGTGGGTGTGCTCGGGAAGCCCCTTGATCGCCGAGCTCTGCGCAGGAGCTGGCCTGGACTGGCTCCTCATCGACGCTGAGCACAGCCCAAATGGGCTGGAATCCATTCTTGCCCAGCTCCAGGCCGTTCACGGCTACCCAGTGCATGCAATGGTTCGTCCCCCGGTGAATGACACAGTGCTCATCAAGCAGTATCTGGACCTGGGGGTGCAGAATCTGCTGATCCCGATGGTCCACTCGGTGGCTGACGCTGAAGCAGCAGTTGCGGCTACCCGGTACCCGCCGGGTGGTGTGCGGGGTGTTGGATCGGCGCTGGCGCGGGCTGCCCGCTGGAACCGGGTTCCCGATTATCTGGCCGTGGCTGATGAGACCATCAGCGTGACGGTACAGATTGAATCTACCGCCGCCGTCGCCGCCGTCGAGGCGATCCTTGCCGTTGACGGTGTTGACGCAATCTTCGTTGGCCCCTCGGACCTCGCTGCGTCCATGGGCGTGCTGGGCCAGCAGGAGCACCCCGAGGTGCGAACCGCCGTCGAACACTGTCTCGCAGCTGCACAGAAGGCTGGAAAACCGGCCGGAGTGAACGCCTTCAACCCCGCTACCGCACGCCACTATCTGGATGTCGGAGCCAGTTTCATCCTGGTGGGTGCCGACGTCGCCCTGCTGGCTCGTGGGTCGGAGGCACTGGCTGCCCAGTTCATTCCGGCGCCCGACGACGATTCGCCCGCAAGCTACTGACCTCCCGTGGGTTAGTGTGATCAGATGTCCGAGCCCCAGCCCAGCGTCCTCACCGTCGGCTTTGTCCCCGGTGTGACACCCGGGAAATGGGTCAGCCGGTGGCGCGACAGGTTTCCAGCAAAACCACTGGAAACCCGTGAGTATGAAGCCGCCAGCCAAGAGGAGGCTCTGCGCGCAGGCACGGTTGATCTCGGTTTCGTCCGTCTCCCGGTGGACCGCGAAGGCCTCAGCGTGATTCCCCTCTATGAGGAGCAGCCGGTGGTGGTGGCGGGCAAGGACCACGAATTGTCACTGTTCGACGAGGTTCCCCTCGCCGAACTGGCCGCCGAGAACCACCTTGATGTGATTGCCAATGGTGGCGAGAAGGCCACCATTGAACTCGCGGCAACGGGTGCCGGTGTGGTGATTGTGCCCATGTCGATTGCACGCCTCTACGCCCGCAAAGACGCGGTCCACCGGCCCGTTCTCGATGTTCCGGCCACCACAATTGCCGTGGCCTGGCTTTCAGAGAACACCGCCGAGGACATCGAAGAGTTCATCGGCATCGTCAGGGGGCGCACTGAACGAAGCTCGCGGCAGCCCTCGGCCAAGGAACCTGAGAAAAAGGAAAAGAAGGCGCAAAAGGCGGCAAGCAAAAAGCAACCGTCCGCGCGTTCCTCAAAGCCCACGCAGAAAGCCGGTGGGCCCAAGAAGCCGGCAGCTGGGGGTAAGAAGCAGAACCCGCGCGGCCGGAAGCCCGGTGCCGGTGGGCGTGGCCGCCGCTAGACGTCAACACGCCCTAGCCAGCCTTCCCGCTGCCCTTTCCATCCCTTACCCCTTCCTTCGCCGAGACGGTAGATCCGGTGAGCTAACGGGCGAACAGGTCGCCACATCTCACGGTTTGGCGGGTGGTAGCGGGCGGTCCGGGACTGGGTCTTCGGTGCCTGAATTCCGGTGCTGAAAAATAGTTGAAAAAAGTTTTCCTGGGGGCCCTGAATCGGCCCCTATTTTGTCATTACTGTCAGTGCTCGATGATGGAATGGAGGTATGAAAAGCAGTAAAGCCTCTGCTACCGGATCGGCATTCTTCCCCGATTCCGGCCCCGATTCCGCTTCTGATAGCGGGTCCGCGAACACTGCCTCGGGTGCCTCGGGTGCCTCGGGTGCCTCGGGTGCCTCGGGTGCCTCGGGTGCCTCGGGTGCC
>NZ_ASZW01000216.1:0-3284 GCF_000468215.1 Arthrobacter sp. CAL618
ACCGCGTGTGCGGTCCCACCCTGCTGTCATGGTGCCTGGTTATTAACCGTTACTTCGACGAAACCTCGTCGGCGTCGTCGTCCTCGTCCTCGTCCGGCTTGCGATACGGATCAGCGTCGCCAGCGAACTTCGCACCCTGGGCAATGGCCGCCACCTCTGCATCGCGTTCCCGCGCAGTGCGCAGCAGCTCTTCGAGATGGCTTGCGTTGACCGGAATCTCGTCGGGGACGAATTCCAGCGTCGGAGTCAACCGTGCGGTAATGTTCTTGCCCACCTCTGACCGCAGCACTCCTCGCGCCGACTCGAGGGCGGTGCGGGTGGCCGCCTGCTCTTCTGCGTCGCCGAAGACCGTGTAGTACAGGGTCGCGTGCTGGAGGTCGTTGGTCACGCGTGCGTCGGTGATGGTCACGGCCTCAAGCCGTGGATCTTTGACCCGGCGGCGTAACGCCTCAGCAACAATTACCTTAATCCGTTGTGCAAGCCGTGAGGCCCGGGCCGGATCTGCCATAACTAACTCCTCTTGCCTAAAATACTTACCTATAAATCGGGAACTTCAAGGACGCCAGCGAGGACTGTCGTCGTCGCAAGCCCCCGAACGTGCCGCCAAGCCGAGAAGGCCTGACCGCCCCACTCGGACGCCCGGGAATCCGGGGCGCCTATGGTTGGTGGGCGTCTGAGCGAACGCTCCGGACGAAGTCCGCGTGCGGGCGCGAAGTGGGCAANGGATTCCGGGGCGCCCAAGCTCACAACCTAGACGCGCGGCTTCTCGCGCATCTCGTAGGTTTCAACGATGTCGCCTGCCTTGACGTCGTTGAAGGACCCGAGGCCGATACCACATTCGAAGTCCGTGCGGACCTCGGTGGCGTCGTCCTTGAAGCGACGCAGGGACTCGATGGTGAGGTTGTCGCCGACAACCGTCCCGTCGCGGACCAGGCGTGCCTTGGAGTTCCTGCGGATGACGCCCGAGCGGACGATCGACCCGGCGATGTTGCCGAACTTCGATGACCTGAAGACTTCCCGGATCTCTGCGGTTCCGAGCTGTGCTTCTTCGTACTCTGGCTTGAGCATGCCCTTGAGCGCTGCTTCGATGTCATCGATTGCTGCGTAGATGACCGAGTAGAAGCGCAGGTCGACGCCTTCGCGGTCGGCAAGATCTGCCACCCGCTCGGCTGGCCGGACGTTGAACCCAATGATGATCGCTGAGTCAACGGTCGCCAGGTTGACGTCGTTCTGCGTGATGGCGCCGACACCGCGGTGAATAACCCGCAGAGCAACTCCATCGCCCACATCGATCTTGAGCAGTGAGTCTTCGAGTGCTTCGACAGCACCCGAGACGTCGCCCTTGAGGATGAGGTTGAGGGTGTCGACCTTGCCGTCTGCAACGGCCTGATCGAAGTCCTCGAGGCTGATGCGCTTGCGGCGCTTCGCCAGGGCTGCGTTGCGGTCGGCTGCTTCACGCTTCTCAGCGATCTGGCGACCGGTCCGCTCGTCAGGCGTCACCAGGAAGGTGTCACCGGCACGAGGCACCGTGGAAAGACCCAACACCTGCACGGGGCGGGACGGGCCAGCGATCATAACGTTGTCGCCGTCTTCGTTGAACATGGCACGGACGCGTCCGTGAGCCACACCCGCAACGATCGTGTCGCCGACGCGCAACGTTCCGGACTGAACCAGAACCGTTGCGACAGCGCCGCGACCCTTGTCCAGGTTCGCTTCGATAGCGATACCGCGGGCGTCCTTGTTCGGATTGGCTCGCATGTCCAGTGCCGCATCGGCGGTCAGCAGGACCGCTTCGAGCAGTTCGTCGATGCCGTCGCCCTGAAGCGCCGACACATGAACGAACATGGTGTCACCACCGTATTCTTCGGGAACCAGACCGTATTCGGTGAGCTGGCCCTTGACCTTGTCAGGGTTCGCTCCTTCACGGTCCATCTTGTTCACCGCGACAACGATCGGCACATTGGCTGCCTGAGCGTGGTTCAGCGCCTCAACCGTCTGAGGCATGACGCCGTCGTCGGCTGCGACAACGAGAACCGCGATGTCGGTGACCTTGGCACCTCGGGCACGCATAGCGGTGAACGCCTCGTGACCGGGGGTGTCAATGAACGTGATGGCCCTTTCGGTGCCCTCATGCTCGTGGTCGATCTGGTAGGCACCGATGTGCTGGGTGATCCCGCCGTGTTCGCCTTCGACGACGTTCGACTTACGGATCGCGTCCAGCAGGCGGGTCTTACCGTGGTCAACGTGACCCATGACGGTGACCACTGGTGGCCGGGCCTCGAGCTGGGTGTCGCCCTCGGCTTCGAGTTCGGCGTCGATATCGATGTCGAAGTTGCCCAGGAGTTCGCGCTCCTCGTCCTCCGGCGAAACGACCTGGATCTTGTAGCCCAGTTCGGTGCCGAGCACCTCGAAGGTACCTTCGTCGAGGGACTGGGTAGCGGTAGCCATTTCACCGAGGTGGAACAGGACCGTGACCAGTGCCGCCGGGTTCGCATCTATCTTCTCGGCGAATTCGGAGAGTGATGAGCCGCGACGCAACCGAACAATGGTGTTGCCGTCGCCGCGGGGTACGCTGACGCCGCCCAGGGACGGAGCTGACATCTGCTCCAGTTCCTGACGCTTCGCGCGCTTCGACTTGCGCTGCTTGCCGCGTCCTGCACCGCCCTTACCGAAAGCGCCGGCAGTGCCGCCGCGTCCGCGACCGCCCTTACCGAAGCCACCGCCTGCGGGTGCACCTCCACCTGCACCGGGGGCGCCACCTGGGGCGCCACGGCCCGGTCCGCCGCCTGGACGGGCTGCGCCACCGCGACCGGGTGCTGCTGGGCGTTCGGTGCGGTTCGGCATCATCCCCGGTGTGGGGCGTGAACCTGCTGCACCGGCCGCTGGGCGGGGACCGCCCGGACGGGCTGCTCCCGCTGCGGGGCGTGGGCCACCTGCACCGGCCGCTGGGCGTGGGCCACCTGCACCCGCTGCTGGGCGCTGGCCACGCTCGTCGTCGCGACGTCCTGGGCGAGGCATGCCCTGTGACGGTGCGAACGGGTTGTTGCCTGGCCGGGGTCCGCCTGAACGATCGCCGTCGCCGCGCCCTGAACGGGGCATGCCCTGTGAGGGTGCGAACGGGTTGTTGCCTGGCCGCGGTGCGCCGGGGCGAGCCGCACCGGGACGCGCGGCTGGAGCCTGCGCCTCAGCTGGCTTCGGTGCCGGGCGAGCGCCCGGCTTGGCTGCCGACGATTCTTCCTTGGCCGCTGGCTGGGCTGCTGGTTCCGCTGCCGGAGCCTGCGGTG
>NZ_ASZW01000217.1:0-11088 GCF_000468215.1 Arthrobacter sp. CAL618
CGCCGCTGCTGGGGTCTCCTGGCGATCCTTCGCCGGTGCCTTCGGCCCTGGAGTGGCCGATGTTGCTGCCTTCGGTGTGGCAGCCTTCGGTGCGGCGGGGGTGGAGGACGCCGGGGTTGCTGCGGGTGCCGAAGCTGCCTTTTCGGGCGCTGGGTCGGCCGCAGACTTGGCTGGTGCCGGTGCGGCCGGAGCTGCTGCCGGTGCCGCTGCTGGGAAAGCGCCGCGAAGTTTCTTCACGACGGGCGCCTCAATCGTTGATGAGGCGGAACGGACGAATTCGCCCAGTTCCTGCAGTTTGGCTACTGCATCTTTTGAAGTAATTCCGAGCTCTTTGGCGAGCTCGTGTACGCGGACCTTAGCCACATTTCTCCTGTCTCGGTCCGCACCGAGTCAGGCACGAACCGTCTAATTCCTACTGCAGACCACAGTTGCCGGGGCAACCGAAAAGCCATTTGCAAAGCTCAACAGATTGTTCATCGTTGGGCACTCATCGCTGGGTACTCATCGGGAATCCATCAGTTTTCTGACCCGCTTTCAGGGAGGACGGTTTGTTTAGGGTGGCTTCCTAGTGAAGCTTCCTTGAGTGCGTGAAGTCGATCCTCAACGTCGCGAGTTTCAACCTGGCCCCGGAAGGCACGGTTGAACGCACCGCGTTTGAGGGCCTGCTCCATGCACGCCGGCTGGGGGTGCAACCACGCACCTCTACCGGAGAGTCGGCGGCGATCGTCAATCACAACGGCATTGGAGCCGTCCAGATTTCCTTTCACCAACCGCAGCAAAACAGCCTGGTCATCACGCTTCCGGCAACCTACGCACGTTCTAATAGCGGTTTGTTGGGATGGCAATGACCTAAGCCTCTTCCATTCTAGCGCTTTTCAGCTGGCAAGGCCGCATCTGCGGCACTACCGGGTTGTTCAGGCCTTGGCGGCGTCGGACACGATGTCGATCCGCCACCCGGTCAGCTTGGCTGCCAGCCGTGCATTCTGCCCCTCTTTGCCGATGGCCAGGGAGAGCTGATAGTCGGGAACAACAACGCGTGCCGACCTGGTGCTCTCATCTGTGATCGTCACCGACGACACCCTGGACGGGGAGAGGGAACTGGCAATGAAGGTGGCCGGATCGTCGCTGTAATCAACGATGTCGATCTTCTCATCATTGAGTTCGTTCATGACTGCCCGCACGCGTGAGCCCATCTCGCCGATGCATGCCCCCTTGGCGTTGACCCCTGGCACCTGAGCCTTCACAGCAATCTTTGTGCGGTGTCCTGCTTCGCGGGCCAGCGCCACAATCTCGACCGTGTGGTCGGCGATCTCCGGCACTTCCAGTTCGAACAACTTGCGGACGAGCCCCGGGTGCGAGCGTGACAGGGTAATCGAGGGGCCCTTCATACCGCGGTGAACGTCGACGACGAAGGCTCGCAGCCGCGAACCGTGCAGATATTTCTCGCCTGGCACCTGTTCCGGCGGCGGCAGCAACGCCTCGACCGATCCGAGGTTGACCTGGATCATGTGGGGGTTGGTGCCCTGCTGGATCATGCCGGCAACCAGTTCGCCCTCCTTACCGCGGAATTCACCAAGAATGTTGTCGTCCTCGGCGTCCCGGAGCCGCTGCAGGATGATCTGGCGGGCGGTGCTCGCAGCGATCCTGCCGAAACCGGTGGGCGTGTCGTCGAACTCGCCGACGGCGGCGCCGTCGTCGTCGGTCTCAGTTGCCCAGATGGTGACGTGGCCGCTCTTGCGGTCCAGTTCCGCCCGCGCGGTATCCTGCGATCCGGGGGTCTTGTGATAAGCCACCAGGAGGGCCTGCTCGATGGTCGGAATCAGGAGCTCAAGCGGAATTTCCCGTTCTCGTTCCAGCAGCCTTAGCGCACTCATATCAATATCCATTTAGGCCTCCGAAGCTGTATTTTTGGTGGGGCGGGCATCGTGCTGGATGCCTTCGTCCCCGGTGTCGTCAAGATGCGTGTCGTCAAGATGCGTGTCGTCAAGATGCGTGAACTCGACCTGGACGGTGCCCTTACGGATCTCGGTGAACAAGAGCGTCAGGGGGTCGCCGGTTTTGGGCTTCATCCCCTTTTTCACTGGTATCTGTGGGGTCAACCGGATGCCGTCGTCGTCAACTTCCAGCAGCCGGCCGGTCACGTCGTCGCCCTTGAGCCGGCGGACCGTGACCATGCGTCCCTTGTTGCGCCGCCAGTGCCGGGGCTGCGAGAGGGGGCGGGAGACTCCCGGGGAAGACACCTCGAGGCTGTACGGACGCCCATGGTCGTGTGGGTCCGCGTCCATCGCGAGTGAGACGTCGTGGGCCACATCCGAGATCAGGTCCAGGTTGACTGACCCAGTCTGATTCTCCGGCAGGTCTACCACCACGTTGACGATACGGTCCGATCCCGCGGATTTGATCTCTACGGCCTCCAGAAAGAGCCCGTGCCCCTCGACCGTGGGCAGCAGCAGCGCTGTGAGCCTCACCGATTCCGCCTCGACGTCCGCGTCAGGAGCTTGTTGCTGCAGCGTGTTTGCCGCAGGCGGACTGTCATTGCCCGGCCGAACCGCCATTACTGCCTCCCACTCGATGATGTTGTAGCTCTAGGGTACCGACTTTCCGGCGCGTACGGTGTATCAGCCGGAGAACGACCGGGGATCATGACATCATCAAGAGTTGTGAAGGATTCTGCTGACACCCGGCGTTCCGGCTTCCGCGGCACCCTGCGTACTCTCGCACGGCGAACCCTACGGACGGTCGCGCTCCTTCTCGCCTTCACTCTGGTGGTTGCACTGGGATTGAACCTGGATGGTCCCCCCGCTGATGGTCCGCCACCGCTGTCCTTCACTGAAGAAGCGCAATTGGGTGCAGAATCCCGGGCAGCGGACCTGGCTGCTGCTGCGACAGCGCTTTCGGTCGCTGTTTCTTCGGGCGGTGCCTCTTCAGACGGAGCCTCTTCAGGCGGTGCCGAATCCGAGCTGAGCGGCACCTATGCCGAAACGGCTGGCATCCTTCAGGAGCAAGCCGATGCCCTCTGGCACCCGGTACTTTCGGACCCGCCCGTCACCTCCGCTCCCACCGCCGCAGGTTTGTCGGAACCCACCGTCGCAGCCGAGTCAACGGCAGCTCCCACCCCGGCACCCACACCGGCCGGTTTCGTGGCAGACCTGTTCAGCTCCGCACAGCAGAACCTCAACGCTGCTGTGACGGCGGAACCAGGGATCGCACGGCTACTCGCGTCGGTTGGCGCCAGTCAACGACGCCAGGCGTTAGCTCTCGCCGACCTGCAGGGCCTGAAATCGCCACCACCGGGACCGTTGCCGAGCGTCGCCGCTGGGCCGTCGCCCACCTGCCCTGCCCCGATACCCCGAAACGGGACTGCGGGCGGCTCCACCCCGCGCGCTGGAACTAGCCCCGAAGATCATCCGGAGGCTGATCTGCTTGGCGAGGCGGTTGCCGCCGAACACCGGTCCGCCTATGCGTACGAGGTCGCTGCGGCCCGTGGGGCTGAGCCGTCGACCCTGGTCGAGTTCGCGGCCGAGCACGCCAGCGCTGCCGGCGCCGGCGAGACCCTGCTGCGGACCATCACCTGCCCTCAACCCGGCCCCCAGGCGCCGGCATTTGCCCTCGACGCGGCGTTCTTCGACGACCCTGAGGCGACGCTCGCCGCCCTGAACACTGAGCTCATGACCATGTACGTCGACATGGTGGGTTTGACCGACGGCCCCGCCCGGCGCTGGGCCGTCCAACGATTCAGTGATCTTGCCCACCATCAACACCTGGCCACCGACGCTGTTGAAGCGTTTCCCGGCATTCGCAACTGACCTGCCAAGGGCAGCCCGCGGTGCGACCAGCCTTGGGCAATGCCGCACCGGGCCACACCTGAAGCCTAGACTTGGCCTCGTGGAACTCCCTGGAATTGAACTCCCGGCGGCCTTGGTTCGCAACGCCTCACGGCTGCCCGGCGGGCGCGCCTGGCTGATCCGGTGGCAGGACCTGGTTCACAGCGCGCTGGTTGAGTGGGAGCTGACCCTCGATCTACCCGGCGGGAGACGCCCGTGGTTCGGCAGCGCCGCCGTCGTGCTGCCCGTGCACCGGGCTGACGGTAGCCGGGCGGTCCTGAAGGTCACAGTCCCCCACGATGAAGCACTCCCCGAGCCCGACGCTCTGAGGCTTTGGGCTGGCTGCGGGGCCGTCAAACTGCTGGAAGCCAGCCGGGAGGACTACGTTCTGGTGCTGGAGCGACTCGACGGGGACCAATCTCTCGCAGGGGTGCCGCTGGCAGAGACAGCCGGAATCTGGGGTGGCCTGGTGAAGGATTTGGCGTTGGCTCCGGGTAGCGGTGAGCTCTGGCAGGACATTCCATCGGTGGCCGCCCAAGCGGAAATGTGGACGGACACTCTCCCGGCAGACTGGGACCGGCTGGGCCGTCCGTTTGAACGCTGGCTTCTTGAGTGTGCCCTGGAGGTCTGCCAAGTGCGCGGAGCTGTTGGACGACGCTCTGAGCGGGACGTACTGCTGCACTCCGACCTCCACTACCTCAATATCCGGGCCCGCCCTTTCCCCGCCGGCGCGATCGTTCCGGTCGGTGTGGCGGATGCCCCGGCGCCTGCTCCCAGCTACGTGGCCATCGATCCGAAGCCGGTTGTCGGGGACGCGGAGTTCGCCGTCGCACCGATGCTATGGAACCGGATTGGAGACCTGTTTCCGGGTGATCCTGCGGGCCATCTGCGGGAGCGGTGCTCCGATCTGGCTTTCGCCGCTGATCTTGACCCGCTGTTGGCGAGGGACTGGTCGGTGGTCCGTGAGGTGCAAAACGCACTTTCGGCCGTGGAGTCGGGGAACCGTGACGACGCGCAGCGTTCCCTCTGGGTGGCAAGTACGCTGCTGCGTCGGACCCTGCCCGAGCTGCCGTCGCCAGCGGACCTGGTCAGCCCCTAGCCCGCATCCGGACTGGAGCTACAGTGCCGGTCGGATGTTCTCGACCCAGACGTCGTAACCGAGTTTGGCGATCAGCGCCGCGACCACCACGAGGAAGACGATCCTGATGAATTTGCTGCCCTGGGTGATGGCCATCCTCGATCCGAGATAGCCGCCGGCCATGTTGGCCAGGCCGAGTACCAGCCCGAGACCCCAGAGCAGCGACCCGTTGGGCAGGAAAAACATCAGCGCACCAAAATTGGTGGCCAGGTTCACGATCTTGGATTTGGCGCTGGCGTCCAGGAAGCTGTAGCCGAGCAGGGTGACCATCGCGATGATCAGGAAGGATCCGGTACCGGGGCCGATCAGCCCGTCATAGAAGCCAATGACCAGCCCGATCGCCGCGGCTGTTCCATAGTGTCGCCGGCCGGTGTGGCGCAACTTTGTCAGGGTGCCGACGGTTGGACGGAACGCGGTGAACACCGCGACGGCGATGAGAGCGGCGACGATGATGGGCTTGAAGACCGACGACGGCAGCGACGTCGCGATGATCGCGCCACCGAACCCACCGACCAGGGCGATTCCTGCCATCGGTAACGCAGTCCTGAGATCGGGTCTGGCCCGTCGATAGTATGTGATTGCGCTGGTGGTGGTGCCGAAAAGCGAACCCATCTTGTTGGTGGCCAACGCCTGCACCGGGGTAATCCCGGGTACTAAAAGGAGGGCGGGGAGTTGCAGCAGCCCCCCACCGCCGACCACCGCGTCGACCCAGCCCGCAGCGAACCCTGCAACCACCACCAGCAGGATCGTCGCGAGCTGGATCTCCTCCAGCCCGGAATTCAAGCTGTCCTGCTAGGCGCTGACGAGGCGGCGAAGGTATTCCACTACCTCAGCCACTGCTACGTTCTCTGCCTCGCCACTGCGGCGGTCTTTGACCTCCACCACTCCATCCGCCAGACCGCGCCCGACGACGACGATGGTCGGTACACCGATCAGCTCGGCATCACCGAACTTTACCCCCGGGGACACCTTGGGGCGGTCGTCATACATGACGTCAAGACCGGCGGCCGTCAGGTCTTCGGCGAGCTGATTGGCTGCTGCGAAGATTTCCTCGCCCTTGCCCGTAGCGACCAGGTGGATATCGGCCGGGGCTACGTTTCGAGGCCAGATGATGCCCTTGTCATCCCGGTTGGATTCGGCAAGCGCCGCAATCGCACGGGTCACCCCCACCCCATAGGAGCCCATGGTCACGGTGGCAAGTTTGCCGTTCTGGTCCAGGACCTTCAGTCCTAGCGCTTCAGCGTATTTGCGGCCGAGCTGGAAGATGTGGCCCATTTCGATGCCGCGGGCGGCCTTCAGCGGTCCGGAGCCGTCGGGCGCTTCGTCGCCGTCGCGAACCTCGACTGACTCGATGACCCCATCCCACGCGAAATCGCGGGACGCGACCAGGCCGAACACGTGTTTGCCGAAGACGTTGGCACCGGTGATCCAGGACGTGCCGGAGACCACCCGTGGATCCACCAGATAGGGGATCCCGGTGAGCCCGCCCGCGCCGAGTACCGGAGCATCAAGGCTCAGGCCCGGCCCGATGTAACCCTTGACCAGGCCCGGGTGTTTCCGCAGGTCCTCATCGGAGGCCGGCTCCACCATCACTTCGCCACCGACCTCGAGGTGCGGCGCGAGATTCGCTTCGACGCGCTTCAGATCGACGGTGCGGTCACCGGGCAGCCCGATAATAACCAGACGGCGTTCACCGGTGGGCAGGACTGCTGCCAGTACGACGTTCTTGAGGGTGTCAGCAGCCGTCCAGGGGCCGGCGTCCCGCGCCAGGACCTCGTTCGCGTGGCTGACCAGCGTGTCGATGGTTGGGGTGTCGGGTGTGTCCCTGATTTCTGCCGGGGCCGCGTCGGAGAAATCGATGTCCTCGGGCACGACGGTCGTGACGGCCTCAACGTTCGCGGTGTAACCGCCTTCGGATGCGACGAACGTGTCCTCGCCGATTTCGGAGGGGTGCAGGAACTCTTCGCTTTTGGATCCACCCATCGCACCGGCAGTCGCGGCCACGGGGACCACTGTCAGCCCGAGCCGCTCGAAAATCCGCAGGTAAGCGCTGCGGTGCAGCTGGTAGCTGCGCTCCAGGCCGGCGTCGTCGATGTCGAAGGAGTAGGAGTCCTTCATGATGAATTCGCGTCCCCGCAGCAGGCCGGCGCGCGGCCGCGCCTCGTCCCGGTACTTGGACTGGATCTGGAACAGGCTGACCGGCAGGTCCTTGTACGAGTTGTACAGGTCCTTGACCAGCAGCGTGAACATCTCTTCATGGGTTGGGGCCAGGAGATAATCCGCGCCCTTGCGGTCCTGCAACCGGAAGATGCCGTCGCCGTACTCGGTCCAACGGTTGGTTGCCTCGTAGGGCTCTTTGGGGAGCAGCGCAGGGAAATGCACTTCCTGGGCGCCGATGGCTGCCATTTCCTCACGGATGATGGTCTCCACCTTGCCGAGCACCCTCAGGCCGAGCGGCAACCAGCTATAGATTCCGGGGGCAGCCCTGCGGATGTAGCCCGCACGCACGAGGAGCCGGTGACTGGCTACCTCGGCGTCGGAGGGGTCCTCGCGCAAGGTGCGCAGGAAAAGGGTTGAGAGTCGAAGGACCACGCGTTTAAATCCGTTTCTTCAGCACTGGCTGCCAAAGCAGCTTAATCAGATACCAATCTATCCGTTTCGGGCAGCGCCCGGTGACACGCGCCCTCGCCGCGGGCGATTACAGGGATCGCAGTGCGGTTATTGTCGCGTCGACGAGACTTTCGCCGCGGGCCAGATCCTGCGCAACGTCACCCGAGCTGCCGATCGTCACGTTGATGGTGGTGGTTCCGATCAAGGCGGTCAGTGACACGGTCTCCTGAATTGTCCCGGGAACCTGCACCACGGTCCTGACCGCGAAGGTTTCATCGGCATTGGTGCTGGCCGTCAGCTCCGTCACCGCCACTGAGACCTCCTCTCCCCTGATCTCCATGTCGAACGCCGAACACTCGGCGAGCTGGGTCCGGTTGGCCTCGATTTGATCCTGGATTGATTCGTCCGATTTCTGGCTGGTCAGGCTGACCGAATCCGGTTGCAGGGAAGAGGCCCCGGCAAAGGTCATCACGCCGAGGGTGGCACTCAGGGCCTGCCCGGCGAGGTTCGGATCGGCGAACACGTCGCATTCCTCCGGGGTCACGGTCAGGTCGCTTGTCCCATCGTCGGCCCCGTTGACGAGCTCCCGAATGGCCGAATCGTCAAGGATAACCCCGGCAAGGGATTCCTGCTCATCGACCGCTTCCAGTGCCATCTCTAGCTCGGTTGCCGTGTACTCGTTGTCCTGGCCGGGCGTCGGGTCGCTGCCCGGGTCGGCGCCGACCGGCGGGTCTGCGTCTTCAGTCGGCTCTGCTGGGGTTGGTGCGGCGGGCAGGGTGGCAGGGGCGGGCAGCTCATCTGTTCCCTCATCCGCGGTGCAGCCGGTGCCGACGATCAGGACGGCGCAGGATAGAACAGTCAGCCAACGCCGGCCTGCGGTGCTCACAGGAGGACCGTTGCGAAGGTCCCCACTTCGCGGAACCCAACCGTCTGATAGGCGGCCAAGGCCCGGGTGTTGAATGAGTTGACGTACAGGCTCACCACCGGGGCGCGTTGCTGTGCAGCGAGGACGACGGCGGCAAGGTAGCTGGCGCTAAGGCCCTGTCCGCGGTACGCCGGGTTCATCCAGACACCCTGAATCTGGACGGTGGTGCTTGAGACAGTACCCAGTTCGGCTTTGAAGATTACCTGGCCGTCGTCGTCGAAATCGGCGAGCGACGCCTGCCGTCTGACCAGTGACGCCACCCGACGCCGATAGTGTTCTCCCCCGCCAGTGAACGGCGAATATCCCACTTCTTCTTCGAACATGGCGGCACACGCCGGGACTATGACGTCCAGCTCGTCATCCCGGGTGAATCTGAGACCCGCGGCGGGTTCCACCTTGGGTGTCCCAGTGATCGCCAGCAACGGCTGGGAGGGGCGCACATCAAATGGCTCGGGGCTGTACTCGCGCAGCGTGGACCAGATGGCCAGGACGGCTTCGGCTGGCCCGAAAATGGAGGAGAACTTCCGCCCTGACTTGCCCAGGTGGGTGCCTAACGCTGCGCCATCGGCCTCGGAAACCCCGATGGGTACCAGGTTGACGCCCGCCCAACACGCTGCAACCAGGTCGCCGTTCCTGAAAACGCCGATCACCTCGCCCCCGGCGTAGGACGGCGAGAGGCCGCGGGAGGCTTCCAGGTGCGAGGCGATGAAGACGTTGGCGGTGGGATCACGGTCGACCAGGCGCCCGAGTGCTTCGTTGTGTTCCTTGTCGAGCGTCACGAACCCGTCGGGCACAACCGCATCAGGTGCCCCGACCCGTCCGGAAGTGTCGAGCTGCCCGGAGTGTGACCTAACTGACGGTAACCATGGGGCCACCCTGGCCAGCAGTCTCGCCATCGGCTTCCCCCATCTCCTCAGCTATTCTCATTGCTTCTTCAATGAGTGTCTCAACAATCTGGTCTTCGGGAACAGTCTTGATGACTTGTCCATTAACGAAGATCTGGCCTTTTCCGTTGCCGGAGGCGACGCCGAGATCGGCTTCACGCGCTTCGCCTGGGCCGTTCACGACGCAGCCCATCACTGCCACGCGCAGCGGGATTTCCATTCCCTCAAGGCCCGCCGTCACCTGCTCAGCGAGGGTGTACACGTCCACCTGGGCGCGGCCGCAGGAAGGGCAGGACACAATTTCCAGCTTGCGGGGGCGCAGGTTCAGCGACTGCAGAATCTGGTTTCCGACCTTGATTTCCTCGACCGGAGGGGCCGACAGGGACACGCGGATGGTGTCGCCGATGCCCTTGGACAGGAGCGCTCCGAAGGCCGTGGCTGATTTGATGGTGCCCTGGAAGGCGGGGCCTGCCTCGGTGACGCCGAGGTGGAGGGGCCAGTCGCCGCGTTCGGCAAGCAGCTCGTAGGCGCGGACCATGATCACCGGGTCGTTGTGCTTGACGGAGATCTTGAAGTCGTGGAAGTCGTGTTCCTCGAAGAGGGACGCCTCCCAGACCGCGGATTCCACCAGCGCCTCGGGTGTTGCCTTGCCGTACTTTTCCATCAGACGAGGATCGAGCGAGCCGGCGTTGACGCCAATGCGGATCGAGGTGCCGGCGTCCTTGGCCGCGGCGGCAATCTCTTTGATCTGGTCGTCGAACTTGCGGATATTGCCGGGGTTGACCCGAACCGCCGCGCAGCCGGCGTCGATCGCTGCGAAGACGTACTTCGGCTGGAAGTGAATGTCGGCGATGACGGGGATCTGCGACTTCCTGGCGATAATCGGCAGTGCTGCGGCGTCGTCGGCCGATGGGCACGCAACACGCACAATGTCGCACCCGGTGGCAGTCAGTTCAGCGATCTGCTGCAGCGTCGCGTTGATGTCAGTGGTCGGGGTGGTGGTCATGGACTGGATGCTGATAGGCGAATCCGATCCCACCCCCACTGAACCCACTTTAATCTGCCGGGTTTTCCGGCGGGGGGCAAGGACGGGCGGTGGTGCGGCTGGCATTCCTAAACTGACCGAGGTCAAAGGATCCTCCATGTGTAGTTCATCGGTACAACAAATTTTGTGGGCTCAGGCATACTGCGAGAACTGGCCGATGCCGGGCTTCCACTCGGTGGCCTTGACTGCGGCGATGGCGCCCTCGAGCGCGAACGGATCCTGGCGGAGGAGGTCGTTGAGCGACTGCTCGTCGTCGGCGGTGAAGATCAGAAGGGCTCCTGCTCCGTCGGTGAAGGCGCCGGCGGAGAGCACCCGCCCGTCGCTCACCAGGCTATTGAGCCAGTCGCGGTGAGCCGGTCGGTGCTCGTCGCGTAGGTCGGAGCTATCAGGGCCGTATACATATTCCACTGCGAAAACACTCATAGAACCACCTTATACGTGATTACAACAGGTACGCCGCCGCGAAGGCGGCAACCCCGGCGGCCCATAACAGCGATGTCAGGGTCCCGATGATGAAACGCTCGGCAACTGCAGGGGTTTCTTTCAACTCTGCGTACCTGCCGAGACCTTTGATGGCCACCACATACGCGATCGCCACCGGTTCGTTGGCGAGGATGGCCCCCGCAACACCAAGACGTTCGAGAATGCCGATGACGAGCCCG
>NZ_ASZW01000218.1:0-2202 GCF_000468215.1 Arthrobacter sp. CAL618
CCCCCGGTGTCGCTGGTGCCGGTCTTACTGGTGCCGGTGTTGCCGGCGCCGGTGTCACTGGGTCGTTTTCCGGCGGGTCGGGAATCACAATTCCCGGGGTCTTTTCAACCACGACAGGCGCTGCAGGCCCCTGCTGATCTACCGTTTCCTGGCGCTCAGCCGTTTCCTCGCCACCCGGCGCCTTCTCGTGCTCGTCGACTGAGCGAGCGAGCTTCAGCACGCCTACGGTTACCGGCCAGCCAACGCCGGCTGCCACCAGCAGGGTCAGTATCACCCACAGCACTTCCATGTCGGCCCTCGTCTTCCTGTCGTTACACCGGGACTCTACAGTCCGCGTCCGACATTCCACTTCCGGAGCCAAATTCCGGAGCTACTTCCGGAGCCTCTTCGGGGCTATGCCTGACGTTCCACGTCCGGAGCTATTTCCGGAGAGCAGCATCAGCCCGACGCAGGAGCACGGCGGCTGCGGGTCGGGCTGCCCATTCCTCCACCCATGCCGAGCGGGCCACGGCTTTACTGACGGCCTGGGACGTGATGCCGAGGTGCCGCGCTGCGACGGTTTGGGTCCCCCACTTGCCTGGTTCCAGGAGGTCCAGGATGCGCCACTCGGCTGCGGTCCGTTTCATGACGTGCAGCCCAATCAGCATCAGGACGCCTTCGGCTTCGGCCGTCCCGGAACCACCCTCCACCGCAACAGTGGCACGATCCCCTGCCTTCTTGGCCCGTTCGACCGCCGCGCGCGCAGCGACAAACGCGTCGCCCCTCCCCTCCCGCGCGGTGGCTGGTAGCGGCAGTTCGACGTCGCCTACCCCGATCCCCACATACCAGTTGCCGGCCCGCAGGCAGAGCAGCGTGGCGTCGACCACTGCCTCTGGAGAGTTGAGAACACCCTGTGCTTCATCACCCACGGAGCGTTCGAAGGGTACGACGGATGGGACCTGGCGCAACAGGTCGAGCAGGCCGGGGACGCCGTCGTCGGCCTGTGAGCTCCCCTTCTGATCGATTGTCATCACAAACATGGTTCAACCTTATGCGGGTGTAAATCAAATAACAACCTATTTAGAGCTCAAATTGATTTACAACCACTTTGGCCCGGCGTTGCCCGTCAGCCGAAGAGATTCACCGGTTTCACAATGTCCGCGTAGATCAGCAACGCGCCCATTCCCATTAGAAGAACTGCAACGACATAGGTGAGCGGCAGGAGCTTGGCCATGTCGAAGGGACCGGGATCCGGACGTTTGAACAACCGTGCGACGGTCCTGCGGACGCCTTCCCAGAGTGCCCCGGCGATGTGTCCGCCGTCGAGGGGCAGCAAAGGGATGAGGTTGAAGACAAACAACGCAATGTTGACACCGCCCACCAGCCCCACGAGGGTTGCCAGGCGGGATTCGACAGGAATCTCGTCCATCGCCGAAACCTCACCGGCAATCCGGCCGACGCCCACCACGCTGATGGGGCCTTCCGGGTCGCGGGGTGCATCGGAGAACGCTGCCTGCCCCACCTCGACAACACGCTGCGGGAGATTAATCACCACACCGGTTACTGCGACGATGTTATCCCCCACCGCGGGAAGCACGTCGCTTGGCGGACCCGGAGCCAGTTCCTGCTGTGAGCCGACGCCGATGAACCCGACGGCTTCGAGGACCTGGGTGCCATCGGCGTTGAGTTTAGGCCGTCCGTCAATGTCGGGGACGGGCCGTTCGGTCAGCAGCGGGGTGATGGTGGTGCTGACGGTTTCGCCGTCGCGGAGGTAGCTGATGGCGGTCTCGTCGCCCGCCGTGTCGCGGATCCAGGCGGACAGTTGGGTCCAGTCCGTCACATCCTGACCGTCGTAGCTCACCACCCGGTCACCGGGTTGCAGGCCCGCGTCGAACGCGGGGGCGGCGGGGTCCTCGTCGGTGCAGGCAGTTTGACCGGTGGAGGCCTGCTGGCTGGCTGGCACCACGCACTCGTAGACCTCGGACACCGTGGTGGTGGCCTGTGGCGAACCGAACCCCATGATGAGGATGGCAAACATGATCACGCCGATGATCAGGTTCATCACCGGCCCGCCGAGCATGATGATGATGCGTTTGTAGATCGGCAGCTTGTAGAAAACCCTGTCCTCATCGCCAGGACGGAGCTGTTCCGCGGCCGCCTGTCGTGCGTCAGTGGTGAGCTGCTGAAACATTCCCGTACTGGAGGGGCGGACGGCAGTGCCGG
>NZ_ASZW01000219.1:0-8233 GCF_000468215.1 Arthrobacter sp. CAL618
CGGCGCCGTCGTCGACCCTGGCGGGAGGGAACATGCCGACCATCGAGACGTACCCGCCCAGGGGAATGGCTTTGAGCCCATACTCGGTGTCTCCGCGGCGGCGGGAGAAGAGCGTTGGACCGAACCCGATCATGTACTGGGTGACCCGGACCTTGAAGAGCTTGGCGGGGACAAGGTGCCCCACTTCGTGGAGCGCGATGGACGCCGCAATACCTATTGCGACGAAAAGCACTCCCAGAACGAAGAGCAGAATGGACAACGTGGTTCCTTTGGCTTAGCTGTACTGATCCTGCACACCACAACGAATTCGGGCGAGTGTGCGTGCCCGTTTCTCGGCGTCGAGCACGCTGCCGAGAGTGAGCGGCCCGCCGTCGTCATGCTCGGCGGTGACGGCCTCTACCGTATCCACAATCTCAGTGAAACCTATTGCTCCGCTGTGAAAAGCCTCGACAGCTTCCTCGTTGGCTGCGTTGTAGACCGCCATTGCCGTTCCGCCCCGCTGCGCGGCCGCTTTGGCGAGCCTAACGGCGGGGAACGCTTCTTCGTCGAGGGGCTCGAAAGTCCAGGTCGCGGCCGTGGTCCAGTCGCAGGGGGTTGCCGCTCCCGGGACGCGGTGTGGCCAGCCGATGCCGAGGGCGATGGGCAGGCGCATATCCGGGGGCGAGGCCTGGGCGATCGTTGACCCGTCGCTGAACTGCACCATTGAGTGAATGATCGATTGGGGATGAACGACGACGTCGATCCGCTCCAGCGGGATGCCGAAGAGCAGATGCGCCTCGATAACCTCAAGCGCCTTGTTGACCATGGTGGCGGAGTTGGTGGTGACCATTTTGCCCATGTCCCAGGTGGGATGCGCCAGGGCCTGCTGCGGGGTGACATTTTCGAGGTCTTTTCTCGCTTTGCCGCGGAAAGGGCCGCCGGAAGCGGTGAGGATCAGCCGGTCCACTTCGCCTGCTGCGCCGGAGCGGAGGCACTGGGCGATGGCCGAGTGTTCGGAATCCACTGGGACGATCTGGCCGTCGGCTGCGGCATCCTGGACCAGCTGACCGCCGACAATGAGGGATTCCTTGTTGGCAAGGGCGAGTAGGTGTCCGGCCTTTAGCGCCGCCAACGTAGGGGCAAGTCCGATGGATCCGGTGATGCCGTTGAGGACGACGTCGGCGTCGGGCCAGGCGGCGAGGTGGGTGGTGGCATCGGGGCCAGTGAACAGGACCGGGGAATAGTTCTTGGCGGACGACGTTTTGGCGGCTGCTGTGCGGATGGCGTCGCTGAGTTCAGCTTCGGTGCTGGTGGCTGAGGCGACTGCCTGGGCGTTGGTAGCGACGGCCTGCTCGGCCAGAAGCGGCAGATTTCCACCACCGGCTGCGAGGGCTGTGACGATGAACCGTTCGGGCGCCTGGCGGATGACGTCGATGGCCTGTGTTCCGATCGAGCCGGTGGATCCGAGGATGACAATCCGGCGGCGTCCTGTGTCAGGGGCAGTGAATTCCATGGTTTAAGTATCGCGCACGCGGATGTGCCGTGTCGGCGGAGTCCCTCAGCCGCAGAAACGGCCCGCAGGCTCAGGACCGCCGGTTGGAAGGGCAGTTTCTGAGCCTACGGGCCGTTTCTTTGGCTACGGGCGTTTACTTGGCCGGTTGGCCTAGCGGTTGATGGACGCCAGCGCGTCCGCGATGGTTTCTTCGCCGGAGATTACCTCGAGTACTTGCCGGTCCCCCAGCTTCGTCTCAAGCAGAGCCGCGATGACGGTTGCCACATCCTTGCGCGGCACCGATCCCTGCCCGGTCTTTGACGAGAGGCGCACCCGACCAGTTGCTGCGTCGTCGGTGAGTCCGCCGGGCCGGACGATGGTCCAGCTAAAGGACGAGCGTGCCGCCAGATCCTCTTCTGCGGCTAGTTTCGCCTGAAGGTAGGCGTAGAAGATGTCGTCAAGGCCGTCGGGGCGTTGACCGTCTCGAACGGAGTCGGCTCCCATCGATGACACCTGAACGAATCGTTTGACCCCTGCGACTTCAGCTGCATCGGCCAGCAGCACTGATGCTCCGCGGTCGACTGAGTCCTTGCGCTCGGCGCTGCTCCCTGGACCAGCTCCGGCTGCGAAGACAACTGCGTCTGCTCCCGATAGCACTTTGGCGAGCTCGTCTGCTGTGCTCGACTCGAGGTCGACCACTGCTGGCGTGCCGCCGTCGTTCTCAATGTCCTTGTTGTGGTCCGGATTGCGCACCAATCCGACAACCTCGTGACCCTGTTGAACAAGTTGGCGGGTGAGTTCGCGGGCAATTTTTCCGTGGGCTCCTGCTATCACTGTTCTCATACTGGGGTAACGGCCAATGGGGCCCGACTAATTCCCGGGAGCCAGAATGTCGCCGGACCTCGCCAGGGTCTGCTCGGCGTGACGGAGAATCGGACCATCAATCATCCGGCCCCGAAATTGGAAGACACCGCCGCTGCTGGCTGCCTCGGCCAGGATGGACCGGGCATAGTCGACTTCCTCGGAAGACGGCAGATAAGCCTCGCTGATGATTGGCGCCTGGCTTGGATGGATACACGCCTTCGAGCCAAACCCTGAAGCGACAGCATCCCGCGACTCAGCGGCCAACCCGTCAAGATCGCCGATGTTGATATAGACCGCATCCATTGCCGCCTTGCCTGCAGCTGCAGCCGACAGCAGCACATGGGACCGGGCATGCAACGCAACCTGACGATACGACCCGTCCTCGTTACGGCTCGAGGACCCGCCCAACGATGCCACCAGGTCCTCGGCACCCCACATCAACGCCACCACATTAGGTTCGGCTGCAATCGCCTGCGCGTTGAGCACACCGGTAGCCGTCTCACACAGAGCGATCACCGAAAAAGCACTCAACCCCCACAGATCGGCCGCAGATTCGGTTTTCGCCAACATCACCGTGCGGTACGCCGTGTGCTTTAGCATCTCGATGTCCAGAGCGAAGTCGGTTGTCGACGCCGGGTTGACCCGGACGATGGTACGTTTCGGGTCCAGCTGGCTTGCGGCCACCGCTTCTCGCGCCGCCGGCTTATCCCCGGGAGCCACTGCATCCTCAAGATCGAGGATCACCGCACTTGCCCGGTCGGCCGCTTTGCCAAATCGCTCCGGACGATCCGCAGGACAGAACAGAAGGGCTGGTCCCATGGTGAAACTGGTCATGAATCCGAGTGTCCTTCCTTGGTCCACATCAGCACACTCCGGGTCAGCGTCGCGACGACGGTACCCTCCTGATTGCGGCCGGTATGTTCCATCGTGACGATGCCCTGACCGGGTCTGGACGACGACAGCCGCTTCTCGATCACCACAGTCTCCGTGTACAGGGTGTCGCCATGAAACAACGGGTGAGGGAAACGCACATTGGTCATACCCAGCTGCGCGACGATGGTCCCCTGAGTCAGCTGCGGAACCGACTGCCCGACAACAGTTGCCAGGGTCAGCATTGAATTCATCAGACGCTGGCCAAAAGGCTGGGATTCACTCCACGCTGCATCGAGGTGGAGGGCCTGGGTGTTCATTGTCATGGTCGTGAACAGCACGTTGTCAGTCTCGGTCAGGGTCCGCCCCGGCTTGTGCGAATAGATTACTTCGGTGTCGAGCTCCTCGAAGTACAGCCCGCGCTGTTCAATGACGGTCCGCTGTGGGTCCGCCGGCTGCTCAGCCATTCAGGTCGACCTCCAGTGGAGCGCCAGTGGCGGCAATGACCTCTTCGACGCTCACTCCGGGCGCCGTTTCACGCAGCACCAAGGTGCCACCGTTGCGGTTGGGGTCGACGTCGATCACCGCGAGATCGGTGATGATCCGGTTGACGCACCCCTTTCCGGTCAACGGAAGTGAGCAGGAGCTGACAATCTTGGGCTTGCCGCTGCGGTCGACGTGTTCCATCATCACGATGACCCGCTTCGCGCCAAAGACCAGGTCCATGGCTCCGCCCATACCCTTGACCATCTTTCCGGGAATCATCCAGTTCGCGAGGTCACCATTCGCCGCAACCTCCATGGCGCCGAGCACAGCCACGTCAACATGCCCACCCCTGATCATGCCGAAGGACGCAGCCGAATCGAAGAAGGCAGCCCCGGCGTTCACGGTCACGGTTTCCTTGCCGGCGTTGATCAGATCCGGGTCAAGTTGCGCTTCGGTGGGATAGGGCCCGACGCCGAGAATACCGTTCTCGGAGTGGAGCACCACCTCGACGCCCACGGGGATGTAGTTGGGAATCAGGGTAGGCATGCCGATACCCAGATTGACGTACTGCCCGTTCTCAAGTTCCTGGGCAACGCGCGCTGCTAGTTCGTTACGTGTCAGTGCCATGTCTCAGACCGCCTTCGCCGGGTTGGAACTATCGGATGCTTCGGAGAACAGCGCCTGCTCGGAAGACTGTGCCGGGCCGGAAGGCTCTGACTGCTCGGCCGCAAGCGACACCGTGCGCTTTTCGACTCGCTTCTCCGGATCAGCAGCAAGCACCACCCGCTGGACAAAGATTCCAGGGATGTGTACCTGCGCCGGATCAAGTTCGCCGGGTTCAACCAACTCCTCGACCTCCGCGATGGTGATCTTCCCGGCCTGGGCGCAGAGCGGATTGAAGTTCATTGCTGTGGCATGGAAGACAAGGTTGCCGTGCCGGTCACCCTTCCAGGCATGAACCAGAGCGAAATCGGGGTTGACCGACTCCTCAAGCACATAGTCCTGCCCGCCGAAGGTGCGCACCTCTTTTGGCGCTGAGGCGACGGTGACGTTACCGGCGTCGTCGTACTTCTGCGGCAAGCCACCTTCGCTCACCTGCGTGCCAACGCCAGCAGGAGTGTAGAAGGCGGGAATCCCGGCGCCGCCGGCGCGCAGCCGCTCGGCCAGCGTGCCCTGCGGAGTCAACTCGACCTCGAGTTCACCCGAAAGGTACTGGCGGGCGAACTCCTTGTTCTCCCCCACATAGGAGCTGATGGTGCGACGGATCCGTCCGTCAAACAGCAGGACGCCGAGGCCCCAGTCGTCCACCCCGCAGTTGTTGCTGATCGTTTCGAGATCGGTGGTGCCTTGCTGGTGCAGCGCGTCGATCAGGGCCACCGGAATCCCGCAGAGCCCAAACCCGCCCACGGCCAGTGATGCACCATCGGGGATATCGGCCACTGCCTCGGCGGCGGTCGCAACAACTTTGTCGATCACTGTAACTCCTTAGGTACTGGCGTGGGGCGTGCTGCTATAGACCGAGTTCCCGAGCGATCAGCATCAGCTGAACCTCGGTCGTGCCTTCACCCACCTCGAGAATCTTCGAGTCGCGGTAGTGACGTGACACGGTGAACTCGTTGATAAACCCGTATCCACCGAAAATCTGGGTAGCATCGCGGGCGTTGTCCATGGCAGCCTCACCAGCCACCAGCTTAGCGATGGAAGCCTCGGTCTTGAACGGCTTGCCGGCGAGCATGCGCGAGGCGGCGTCGTAATAGGCCAACCGCGCGGTGTGCGCACGCGCCTGCATCCGCGCAATCTTGAACTGGATCGACTGGAAAGATCCAATATTGGTGCCAAAGGCCTGACGCTCCTTGGCGTACTTGATTGACTCTTCGACACAGCCCTGGGCGGCTCCGGTGGCGAGCGCCGCAATCGCGATACGTCCCTCATCGAGGATCTGCAGGAAATTCGCATAGCCGCGGCCGCGGGTACCCAGCAGATTCGCTTCGGGAACGTGGACATCGGTGAGGGTGAGCGGGTGGGTGTCCGAGGCGTTCCAGCCCACCTTGTTGTAGGCCTTCTCGGCCTTGAAGCCTGGCGTATTGGTCGGCACCAGGATGGTCGAGATTTCCTTCTTGACGGAGCCATCATCGCGCGTGGTGGTGTCGGTGACCGCGGTGACGGTGACCAGCTGGGTGATATCGGTACCGGAGTTGGTGATGAACTCCTTGGTGCCGTTGATGACCCACTCGCCGTTCTCGAGCTTCGCCGTCGTCTTGGTCCCTGACGCATCCGAACCGGCCTCCGACTCGGTCAGGCCAAAGCCGCCGAGCGCCTTTCCGCTGGCCAGCAGCGGCAGCCATTGACGCTTCTGCTCCTCGCTGCCAAACCGGTAGACCGGCATCGCACCGAGTGACACGCCGGCCTCAAGGGTGATGGCCACTGACTGGTCGACCCGGGCGAGCTGCTCCAAGGCGAGGCAGAGGGCGAAGTAGTCCCCACCCATGCCGCCGTATTCCTCGGGGAAGGGCAACCCGAACAGGCCCATCTCGGCCATCTGGTCGACGACGGCGTACGGGAAGCTGTGCTCCTCGTCATGCTTGGCCGATACTGGCGCAACAACCTCGTCGGCGAAATCGCGGACGGTGTCTACCAGATCCTGGTATTCCTCGCTGAGTTCAAAGTTCATGACTTGCGTTCTTCTTTCATTCGGGTGTTCCTGCAGCGTCGGGCTGAATTTCTGTCGCGTGGATGCGTGCAACGATCTGGTTGGCTTTGACCAGGTCGCCGGGTTGGAGGTGGATCGACACGGTTCCGGCGACCGAGGCGGTCAGCTGGTGTTCCATCTTCATGGCCTCGACGCTGAGCAACGTCTGGCCGGCCTCGACCGTCTCACCGTCGGCAACCGACACCGAGGTGACCGTTCCCGGCATGGTTGAGCGAATTTCGGGGTCAGCCGTCCCCTCAGCGCGAGCAAGCTGCGAAAGCTGGGTTTCGAGCCGCTCGGTCCGGTTCAGGATCCGTACCGACGTCGACCATCCGGCGTCGGAATACCAGAGGGTGCTGCCGTGGTGGTCGGTTGACGCTGAACGTTCGATTACCGCCCGACGCCGGATGCCATCCACCGTTGCAGCGCCCCGTGCCCGGTCATAGCTGACGGACCGTACTGGATCGTCGCCACCGTCGCCGAGACGGACGTCATACCCCGCACTGGTGGGCTGCACGAGCACCTCCCGCACATCGCCGGGCGCGACGGCGAGATGCAGCGTTCGAGGTCGCGGCGTCCCCATCCGCCACCCGTCCCGGCGGGCCCAGGGCGAGCCGACTGGATGGAAACTGGCCGGTTCGGACGTCGAGCTGCCAGCTTCGACTGCTGCGAGGACTGCGATTTCCTCATCGGAAATGTGGTGGAACGCCAGCCCGGGCAGCTTGCGTTCGATCATGGTGGTGTCGAGCCGGCCGGCGCGGACGTCGTCGTCGTTGATCAGAAGCCTGAGGTACTCAATGTTGGTCTTGACCCCCACCACCACGGTGTCGGCGAGCGCCCGATCGAGACGGTTCAGGGCTTCAGTGCGGTTGCGCCCCCAGGCGATGATCTTGGACAGCATCGGGTCGTAGCTGGCCGAAATTTCCAGTCCGCTGAGCAGCGAACTGTCAACGCGGATCCCTTCGCCGCCCGGTTCGGCGAGCTGGCTCACGACGCCGGTCGACGGCAGGAACTCGGCTTCGGGATCTTCGGCGTAGACCCGTGCTTCGACCGCGTGGCCGGTGAGTACGACGTCGTCCTGGGACAGGGTGAGTTTCTCACCGGCAGCGATCCGCACCTGCCACTGCACCAGGTCGACGCCGGTAACCATCTCGGTGACAGGGTGTTCCACCTGGAGACGCGTATTCATTTCCATAAAGAAGAACTCATCGGGCGCATCGGCCGATACGAGGAACTCGACGGTTCCCGCTCCGCTGTAGTCAACGCTGCGGGCCGCGTTGCATGCAGCTTCGCCGATCCGGGCCCGGGTCGCCTGGTCAAGCAGCGGCGATGGAGCCTCTTCGATGACCTTCTGGTGCCGGCGCTGCAGCGAACACTCCCGCTCGCCCAGATGAATCACGTTCCCGTGGTTGTCGGCGAGGATCTGGACTTCGATGTGTCGCGGCGTGAGGATCAGGCGTTCCAGGAACAGGGTGTCGTCGCCGAAAGCCGAGGCGGCAACGCGGCGCGCGGTCGGCAGGGTCCCGGCGAGGTCCTCCTCCCGTTCAACGACATGCATTCCCTTCCCGCCGCCGCCGGCCGAGGGTTTGATCAACAGCGGGTATCCGACGTCGGCTGCAGCGTTCAGCAGTTGCTGATCGGTCAGGCCGGGCCGGGCGATGCCGGGCACCACCGGCACACCATAATCCATCACATGATTCTTGGACCTGATCTTGTCGCCCATGACATTCAGCGCATGCACCGACGGACCAATGAAGGCGATGTCTGCGTCGCTCAGGGCCTGGGCGAAGGCCTGGTTTTCGCTGAGGAACCCATAACCCGGGTGCACCGCCTGCGCGCCGGCGCGGCGGCAG
>NZ_ASZW01000219.1:8243-15900 GCF_000468215.1 Arthrobacter sp. CAL618
GAGGATCGCGTCGATGGAGAGGTAGCTCAGCGCTGGCGACGCGGGCCCGATCCGCACCGCCACGTCAGCTTCACGCACGTGGAGGGCACCGGCGTCGGCGTCGCTATAGACCGCGACCGAGCGAATGCCCAGCGCCCGGAGGGAGCGGATCACCCGGCACGCAATTTCCCCGCGGTTGGCGACCAGCACGGTATCGAACAGGGCAGCGCCAGTGGTTGGTTCGATGGGTAACATCTCGCTCACATCCGGAAAAGGCCGAAGGAGGTGTCCCGGACCGGCGCGTTGGCACAAATGTCCAAGGCGAGGCCGAGCACCGTGCGGGTATCCGCGGGGTCAATAATGCCGTCATCCCAAAGTCGGGCCGTCGAGTAGTAGGGGCTTCCCTGCTCCTCGTACTGGTCGCGGATCGGGGCTTTGAACGCCTCTTCGTCCTCGGCGCTCCACTCGTCGCCGCGGCCCTCAAGCTGATCCCGCTTCACTGTGCCCAGCACCGCCGAGGCCTGGTTCCCGCCCATCACCGAAATCCGGCTGGAAGGCCACATCCACAGGAATCGCGGCGAATAGGCCCTCCCGCACATCGAGTAGTTTCCGGCACCGAAGGACCCNCCCGCCGACGACGACCGTCAGTTTGGGGACCCGGCAGGTGGCGACCGCCGTCACCATCTTGGCGCCATTCTTGGCAATGCCCCCGGCCTCGTAATCGCGGCCAACCATGAACCCTGACAGGTTCTGCAGAAAGATCAGCGGGATTCCACGCTGGTCGCAAAGCTCGATAAAGTGGGCGCCCTTGAGTGCCGACTCGCTGAACAGGACGCCGTTGTTGGCGACGATGCCCACCTGATGGCCGTGCAAGGTCGCGAAACCGGTGACCAGGGTAGCGCCGTATTCTTTCTTGAATTCATGGAATCGGCTACCGTCGACGAGCCGGGCAATAACCTCGCGGGCATCATAGGAGGCGTTGACGTCGGTGGGAACCGCTCCGTAGACCTCGTCGGGGTCGACAGCTGGTTCGGTGGAGGCCGTAATCTCCCAGGCCTGCGGGTTCCGCGGCAGGGTCGAGATGATGTCACGCACGATCTCCAGCGCGTGGGTATCGTTCTCCGCCAGGTGATCGGTGACCCCCGAAATTTTCGAATGAACGTCTCCCCCACCCAGCTCCTCGGCGGTGACGATCTCGCCGATTGCCGCTTTCACCAGGGGCGGGCCGCCGAGGAAGATGGTGCCCTGGTTACGGACGATGACCGTCTCATCGCTCATGGCCGGAACATACGCTCCACCGGCGGTACAGGACCCCATGACCGCAGCAATCTGCGGGATCTTCCGGGAGGACATGGTGGCCTGGTTGAAGAAAATCCGGCCGAAGTGCTCCTTGTCCGGAAACACCTCGTCCTGTTTGGGTAGGAACGCTCCGCCGGAGTCCACCAGGTAGACACAGGGCAGGTTGTTTTCCAGCGCAATTTCCTGGGCTCGCAAATGCTTTTTCACCGTCAGGGGGTAGTAGGTACCGCCCTTGACGGTTGCGTCGTTGGAAATCACCAGCACGTGGCGCCCGTGGACCAGGCCGACGCCGGCGATCACCCCGGCCCCGGGGCACTCGTTGTCGTACAGTCCATTGGCAGCCAGCGGTGCGATTTCCAGGAAGGGGCTGCCGTCGTCGAGCAGTTGGTCAATGCGCTCCCGCGGCAGGAGCTTGCCGCGGGCGACATGACGTTCCCGTGACCGCTGCGGTCCGCCGAGGGAAGCCTCTGCGAGGCGTTCGCGCAATTCGGTGACCAGTTGGCGCTGTGCAGTATCGTTCTCGCGAAAGCCGGGGCTGGTGGGATCTACCTGGGATGTCAGCGTCTGCATGGGGTCTTTCCCTGACTGGTTGCTCGTCGGCGAGCGGACCGTCTGTTTGGAAGCATTTTCAGTTAGTATGTACTAACTGAGATTAGGTTAGTAGCTAATAACCGACTTGTCCACCAAAATGGGATGACCGGTCCACCAGGCCGCACGAGATGGGGGCATCAATGGAAGCTTCTGCTCCGAGCCGGATCACCGGCCGCAGCATGGCGAAGGCTTCCCGCCGTGCCGCGCTGCTGGATGCCGCGGCCCAGTTGTTTGCCGATCGCGGCTACAACGGCGTTTCCATCGAAGACCTCGGCGCCGCCGCCGGCGTCAGCGGTCCGGCGGTGTACCGTCACTTCAGCAATAAACCGGCAGTGCTTGGTGCCCTCCTGGCTGGGGTCAGCGAAGACCTGCTCCATGGCAGCAACGCGGTGGTCGCCAATGCTCCGGACCCGGCGTCGGCGCTCCGCGGGCTGATCGAGTTCCAGGTGGACTTCGCATTGCGTAATGCCAATGTGATCAGGGTGCAGGACCGGGACCTCAACAGCCTGACCCCCGAAGATGAGCACACCGTGCGGTTCCTGCAGCGTCAATATGTGGAAGTGTGGGTGGATGTCATGGCCAAACTCCTGCCCGACGACGACCCCGCCCAACTTCGACGGAAGGCTCACGCGGCCTTCGGACTGATCAATTCGACTCCGCACACAACTCCCCGCCGAAAAAGCAGCAGCGACATTGCCGACCTGCGGCTCCTGCTGGAGAAAATGGCATGGTCGGCGCTTAATGCATAGCTCATTGCCTAGTAACCTGTTCCTACCCGCCATCTAACCGAAAGTTCGATGTGACTTCACTACGCGCCGTTGAACCCTCCGACCTGGACGAGTTCTTCACCCATCAACTCGATCCCAGCGCCAACCACATGGCCGCATTCACGGCCAAGAACCCAGCGGACCGCGGGGTGTTCAACCATCACTGGCAGAACATCCTGAACGATCCCCAGATCACCGTGCGCACCATCCTTCACGACGGCGCAGTGGTGGGCAGCATCCTCGCCTACCGCAATGACGAGACCCCCGAGATCAGCTACTGGATTGACAAGGCCAGCTGGGGCCAGGGCATCACCACGGACGCCGTCGGGCTATTCCTTGAGGAGTTCACCGATCGGCCGATCCGCGCCCGCGCCGTCGTCGACAACGTCAACTCCATCCGGATCCTCGAGCGCTACGGTTTCGAGCACATTGGTGAGGTACAGGGATTCGCCAACGCCCGCGGCGCTGTCGTCAAGGAACTGGTCCTCGAGCTCCGCTAGCTCCACGTCCCGGCTTCCGCGGCGCGTGATTGCGACGCCGGTGCCCGACTACCGAGGTCGGTGCAGGCCAGCGTCGGTGCAGGCCGACGTCGAAGCAGGCCAACGCCGAAGCCCGTCGGGGCGCCGCCCGCCGGGGCGCGGCCCACGCTAGATCATGGTGAGGACCATGCCGGGATCGGACAGGATGGTTCCGATATCGGCAAGGAACCGCGATCCCTGCTCGCCGTCCACCAGCCGATGGTCGAAGGACAGGCTCAGCGTCATTACTGAGCGCAAGGCAATCTCGCCCTGGTACTCCCACGGGGTGCGACGGACTGCTCCCATCGCCAGGATGGCTGCCTCCCCCGGATTGAGGATCGGCGTCCCCGCATCGATCCCAAACACCCCCACGTTGGTGATGGAGATGGTGCCGCCGGAGAGGTCTGCCGGGGTTGTTTTGCCGGCTCGCGCTGTCTCCGCCAGACCGGTCAACGCCTGGGCGAGCTCTTTCAGGCCGAGCCGATCGGCGTCTTTGATGTTCGGCACCATGAGACCCCGCGGTGTTGCCGCTGCAATGCCAAGATTCACAAAATGGTGCTGCACAATCTCAGAACTGGCATCGTCCCACCGGGTGTTGACCGTCGGGTTTCGGGCCACCGCGATACAGAGCGCCTTGGCCACCACTGTGAGCGGCGTAATCTTCACATCGGCAAACGCCCGACTGGCTTTCAAGCGCGCGACAAGTTCCACGGTCGGAGTCACATCGATGGTCAGAAACTCAGTGACGTGCGGCGCGGTGAACGCGCTGGCCACCATCGCCGCCGCGGTGTGCTTGCGGACTCCCTTGATCGGCGTCCGGGTTTCACGCTGGTCGGCGGACCGTGCGGGGGCCGCTGAAACCGGCACGGCAGCGGCTGTCGCCGGAGCACCGGAGGCCGAGGACGCTTCCGTATGGCTTCCGGCGGCTGCAAGCACATCGTCGCGGATGATCAGTCCGCCGGGGCCGGTCCCGGCCACTGATTCCAGCTCGACCCCGAGGTCTCGCGCGAGTTTCCGCACCGGCGGAGTGGACCGGGGCCGTTCGGACGCCGATAGATTCCCTGCCGGAGCCGGTGCTGTCTCACTAACCGCGGGCGACTGCGCCCGGTCCGGCGCCGGTGCCTGATCCTGAGCCGGTGCCTGATCCGGTGCCGGAGCCGGTGCCGCAGGACTGACAGCGGATCCGCCGCGGGCACGCCGGGCTGGCCTGCCCCCCTTCTCTACTGCTGCGCCGTAACCGACCAGGTTGGGTTCGCGTTTGGCGGGCGCGACGTCGTCGGCCGGGCTCGTAACAGCGACGGCCCCCTCGGAATCCGCCGCAGCAGGTCCCCCGACGCCGCCCTCCGCACCCGCAGCGGCTGGAACGTCGAAGGAAATGATCGGGGCGCCGACCTCCACCACCGTGCCGGGCTGCTCGTGCAGCCGCACAACAACTCCCGCGTAGGGGGACGGCAACTCGACCACTGCCTTGGCGGTCTCCACATCGGCAATGATCTGGTTGAGTTCGACGACGTCGCCCTCGGCTACGTGCCAACTGACAATTTCCGACTCGGTCAGACCTTCGCCAAGGTCCGGGAGCCTGAATTCCTTGATCACGGTTGCCACTACCTTTCGATCCCGCTCAGCGAATTGGTTCGTCCCATGACGCGGTCAACGCCGTCAAGAATCCGGTCCAGATCGGGCAGGTGATGGAATTCAAGTTTGGAATACGGGTAGGGGATGTCGAAGCCGGTAACCCGGACCGGTGCATGCTCGAGATAGTTGAAGCAGCGTTCAGTGATGCTGGCAGCGATTTCCGCACCCAGCCCACCCGACTGTGCTGCCTCGTGGGTGATGACCAGCCGCCCGGTTTTACGCACCGAGGCTTCGATGGTGGCGAAGTCGATGGGAGCCAGCGACCGCAAGTCAATGACCTCGACGGAAATACCTTCATCGGACGCCGCGATTGCAGCGTCACGGGCGGTGGGAACCAGCGGACCGTAGGTCACCAGAGTGACCTCGTCACCCTCGGCGACCACATGGGCGTCTTCCATCGATGATGCTGCGAGCTCAATCGACTCATCCACCTCGCCCTTGACGTGGTAGCGCCGTTTCGGCTCGAAGTACAGTACTGGGTCGTCGCAGGCGATGGCCTGCTGGATCATCGTGTAGGCGTCCTGCGGGTTGGAAACGCTGACCACTCGCAACCCCGAGGTGTGGGTGAAATAGGCTTCGGGCGACTCCGAGTGGTGCTCGGGCGAACCAATGCCGCCGCCGAAAGGCACCCTGATGGTAATCGGCATTTTGACTGCACCCTGGGTCCGGTAATGCAGTTTGGCCACCTGGCAGACGATCTGGTCAAAAGCGGGGTAGATGAATCCGTCGAACTGGATCTCCACCACCGGCCGGTACCCGCGGTAAGCCATGCCGACGGCGGTCCCCATAATGGCCGATTCCGCCAACGGAGTATCCAGAACACGGTGCTCCCCGAAATCCTTCTGCAGGCCCTCGGTAATCCGGAAAACACCGCCGAGCTTGCCGATATCCTCACCCATGAGGATCACCTTCGGGTCGTTTTCCATGGCCCGACGCATGCCGGCGTTGATGGCGCGGCCAAATGTCATGGTGGACATCAGAGGCTTCCTTCCGTGGCTGTTCCACTGCTCTTCTGCGACTTGGATTCAACAGGCTCGGAGTCGAAGGAAGCGAGGTAGCGGCCGTAGTTCTCCTGCTGACGGTCCAGCCAGGAGTTGGGGGTGCTGTAAACGTGCTTGAAGACGTCCATGGGCGCGGGCTCCGGCATTTCAATGCACCCGGCGCGGAGCCTGGCTGCGACGTCGTTGGCCTTCGTGTTCACCGCGGCAAGGAAATCTGGTGTCAGCAGACCGAGCGAATCGAGGAGCACTGACAGTCGGGAGATTGGATCCTTAGCCGCCCAGTCCTCGAGTTCGTTCGCGTCGCGGTACTTGGTGGGGTCGTCAGCTGTGGTGTGGGGCCCCATCCGGTAGGTGACCGCTTCGATGAAGCTTGGCCCACCGCCGGTCCGTGCCCGGTCGAGCGCTTCCCGCGTCACGGCCAGACAGGCCAGAACGTCGTTGCCGTCCACCCGGACGGACGGGATCCCGAAGCCTGGCGCACGGTTGGCAATCGGGACATGGGCCTGCAGGCCCACCGGCTCCGAGATGGCCCAGTGGTTGTTTTGGCAGAAGAAGATGACCGGCGCCTGGTAGCTGGCGGCGAAGACCATCGCCTCGTTGACGTCACCCTGGCTGGTGGCACCGTCGCCGAAGTAGGTGACGGCCACGGAATCAGCGCCGTCGTTCTGGATGCCCATCGCATAACCCGTGGCATGAAGGGTTTGCGCACCGATAATGACCTGCGGGGTGGCCATGTTGATGGAGAACGGGTCCCAGCCGGAGGAGGCGTTACCCCGCCACACCCGGAGGATATCGGTGAAATCGACGCCGCGGCAGTAGGCCACAGCGTTCTCGCGGTAGCTGGAGAAGACAAAGTCGTCCTCCCGGAGTGCCCGGCCTGAGCCGATTTGGGCCGCTTCCTGTCCCAGCAGGGGCGGCCAAAGCGCGAGTTCGCCCTGCCGCTGGAGCGCGGTCGCCTCGGCGTCGATCCGGCGGACCACCACCATGTCTTCATAGAGTGCCTGCAGCGCCGGGCCGTCGACGTCGGCAACCCACCTGTCGTAGTCCCCACTGGACTGCCGAACACCCGAGGGGGTCAGCAGCTGGATCAGTGAGTTTTCTCCAGCGGAAGCGGTGTCATTCAGGGGCACAATTACACAACCTTCATTGAGTGCACCGACCCGCCAACGGATCACCCTGATCCGGTCGCGTCGTCGGACCTTGACCCTCGGGCGTCTTTACCCAAAGATATTGTGACCCTACTCACAGAGGCCAAGGAGCACAACCGATCCCCGTTTGGCTGAGCATCCTGCCCAATTTATGCAGCCTGCACCGTGTTAGCATTGCGCATTATGCAACCCCTGGATTCCACTGACACTCGTCTCCTGATGGCCCTGGCGAAGGACCCCCGACGCACCGTCGTCGCGTTGGCCCAGAAACTGGGCCTGTCCCGCAATACGGTGCAGGCCAGGATGGCCCAGCTGGAGAAGAAGTCGGTGTTCCTGTCCTTTGAGCGGCGGATCAATCCGGTTGCCCTTGGCTACCCCCTGATGGCCTTCATTCATGTGCATGTGCAACAGCAGAAACTCGCGGCGATTACCGAGCAGCTCGCGGGTATTCCCGAGGTGCTCGAAGCGTATGGTCTGACCGGACAGGCGGACATTCTGGTCCGCGTGGTCTGCGCGGATGCTGAGGACCTCTTCAGAATCAACGGGAAAATCCTCGGTTGCGACGGAGTGGAACGCTGTGACACCTCCCTGGCCATGGGGGAACTGGTCCCTTTCCGGGTTGAGCCCCTCCTGGAACGTGGACCACGGCAGCCGGGTGCGTAGGAAGGGGCACACGTAACACCGGAATCCCGCCCCGTGCGCGGCACGCCCCCTTGCGG
>NZ_ASZW01000220.1:0-12035 GCF_000468215.1 Arthrobacter sp. CAL618
GCTTCGGCGGTGGCGGCGGCGACTTCTAGCCCGCAAAACTCATAATCCTCACCCCGTAGGGGTGAATATTTACCCAGAACAGACGCTAAGCGAAAGGCAACCCCATGGTAAAACAGTCAATTTTCGGACGTATTGCCCAGCTGGCCAAGGCGAACATCAACTCTCTCCTCGACCAGGCCGAAGATCCCCAGAAGATGCTGGACCAGATGGTCCGCGACTACACCAACAGCATCGCCGAAGCGGAAAGCGCCGTGGCTCAGACCATCGGCAATCTGCGGATGTTGCAGGAAGATTATAAAGAAGATCTTGATAACGCCCGTAATTGGGGCAACAAGGCCCTCGCCGCGTCGAAGAAGGCCGACGAATACCGCAACGCCGGTGACACTGTCGATGCCGAGAAGTTCGACAATCTTGCGAAGGTCGCAATCCAGCGTCAGATGACCGCCGAGAATGAAGCCCGTGGCGCCGAGCCCACCATCGGCTCGCAGGAAGAGATTGTTGAGAAGCTGAAGACCGGCCTCAACCAGATGAAGGGCAAGCTCAACGAACTGACCAGCAAGCGGGACGAGCTGATTGCCCGGTCCCGGACTGCTCAAGCCCAGCAGCAGGTTCACGACGCGGTCAAGAGCATCGACTTCATGGATCCCACCAGCGAAGTCGGCCGCTTCGAAGAGAAGATCCGGCGCGAAGAGGCGAGGGTTCTTGGCCAGGCCGAACTGGCGAACTCAAGCCTGGACTCCCAGTTCGAAAGCCTCGAAGACCTCGGCGAGCAGACCGAGGTCGAAGCCCGGCTGGCTGCCCTCAAATCCGGCGGTTCCTCCGGGCGGACTCCGTCCGCCATCGGCCAGGGTAGCGACACGGACGAGTACCAGCCTGGCCAGTAACACCCAGTAGTGCATCCGGCCGGCGTCACCCACCCAGGGGGCGCCGGCCTTCTGCTGCCCGGGCAGACAAGCTCAGCAAAGCGGGGCGCTGCAGGTAGATTAGCGTGCATGGCACCAACTATCGTATGGCTCCGCGACGACCTCCGGCTTGGCGACAATCCAGCCCTCTCTGCAGCGCTCGACATCGACGCAGACGACCTCATTATTTGCTATGTGCTTGATGAGGAAAGCCCAGGAATTCGACCCCTGGGCGGGGCGACCCGGTGGTGGCTGCACCATTCCCTGACCAACCTGTCCCATGCCGTTGAGGATCTCGGCGGCCAACTGGTCCTGCGGTCGGGCCCGGCCGGAGCAGTGATCCGCGGGCTGGTCGCTGAATCCGGAGCGGAACGCGTGCTGTGGAACCGGCGCTACGCCCAACCCGAGCGGACGATCGATGCCGACCTGAAATCATGGTGCGGGGACACCGGAATCGAAGCAGCCAGCTACCAGGCGAATCTGCTCTACGAGCCATGGCAGGTCACGACGGGCGCTGGCGGCCCCTATAAGGTGTTCACGCCGTTCTGGCGGGCCTGCAAGAACCAACCGGAGCCCCGGGCACCCCTGGCGCCACCCAAACGGCTGGCGGGGCCAACGCTGGCGTCGGAGGAGCTCGTCTCCTGGCAGCTGCTGCCGACCACGCCCGATTGGTCGGGGGGCCTGCAGCAGCAGTGGCACCCCGGGGAAGCAGGTGCCTGGGAACGGCTGGACGATTTCCTTGATGGCCCAGTCGAGGGTTACGCGGTGAACCGTGACCTTCCGGCGGTGGAAGGCACCAGCGGAATCTCACCGCACCTCAGATTCGGCGAGCTCAGCCCCTTCCAGGTTTGGCATGCGGCCAAGGCATCGACCAACTCATCGGCTGCCCGGGACATCCAGGTTTTCGGCTCCGAAGTCGGCTGGCGGGAATTCTGCTGGCAGCTGCTCTTCCACAACCCCGATCTGGCCACCCAGAACTACCGACGGGACTTCGACGGTTTTGCCTGGCAGACGCCTACCCAGAGCGAACTCGGAGCCTGGCAGCAAGGCCGCACCGGTTATCCAATGATCGACGCCGGGATGCGGCAGCTTTGGGACACCGGGTGGATGCACAACCGGGTACGGATGGCTACCGCCTCCTTCCTCATCAAGAACCTCATGGTGGACTGGCGGGTTGGAGAACAATGGTTTTGGGACACGCTGGTCGACGCTGACTCCGCGAGCAACCCCGCCAACTGGCAGTGGGTCGCTGGATCCGGAGCTGACGCCTCGCCCTATTTCCGAATTTTCAACCCGGTGACGCAAAGCAAGAAGTTCGACAAAGAGGGGATCTACCTCAAACGCTTTGTCCCGGAACTCAGGGACGCCGGCAACATTCACGAACCGTGGAAGGACGCTAACGCCCCAGCGGGGTACCCCTCCCCCGTGGTGGACCTGGCAGAAACCCGCGAACGGGCACTGTCCGCCTATCAGGACCTGCGCGGCACCTAGGAACCCCGCAGCGGGCAGGGATGGCGTTCGAACCGCGACCCTACCCGCTGCTTTCCGGCCTTGAGCACAAAAAAAGATCCCGGTCAGTGTGTCTAACATTGACCGGGATCTTTCTCTTGTTGCGGGGACAGGATTTGAACCTGTGACCTCTGGGTTATGAGCCCAGCGAGCTACCGAACTGCTCCACCCCGCGGCGTAGACTCAACGTTACGGCCCCGGGGTGGATAGTGCAAATCGGCGGGATTTGGGAGGCTACTTGCCGCCCTATTCCCCTGCTGGTGCGGTCCCTGACTGACGTTCCTCGGCGTCAAGCGCCCGGGCCAGAGCGTCGCTCAGTCGATCCTGAGCTTCGCCATAGGCTGCAAAGTCGCCGTCAGCGAGGGCGTCCTGGCCGTCCTGGATGGCCGTGTTGGCATCCTCCAGGGCCGCCCGAAGATCGGCTGACGGGTCGTCGGTGCCCCCAGCGACAGGCTCAGTCGGCTCGGGGGCGGGCTCGCCGTCGGCGGGATCACCTTCTGCAGGAGGCGCAGCAGGGTCTGCCGGGGTCTCACCCACGTTCTCGGTATCACCTGTCACGGCTCCCGAGTCACCACCGAACACCTGATCGAGCGCCTCGTCCAGGGTTGGCGCGAAGCCAACCTCCTCACCGAAGCTCACCAGAACGCGCCGGAGAACCGGGAAGGATGAATCACCCGAGGACTGGACATACACCGGCTGGACGTACGCGACGCCGCCACCGATTGGCAGCGTCAGCAGGTTCCCGCTGATCACCTCAGAGGCACCCTGTCGCAGCAGGTTGAGCTCCTGCGACACTGTGGTGTCCGAGTTGAACAGGTTGGCTGCCTGACCTGGTCCGACGGCTGAGTCACGGCCGGAAGAGTCAAGCAGTCTCAGGGTGCCATAGGTATCGGATTTCACGCCGTCCTCGCCGGTGCCGGCGTCGCCATCTGCAGCGAGGAAGCCGTACAGCACATTTCGTGCTTCCTGGCCCGCCGGGACGAAGGGGATGAATGGAGTGGTCAGCGAGAAGCTGGCCCCCTCCTGTTCCGGCATCTGCAGCGTTAGGTAGTAGGGCGGCTGTGGAACGCTGATGTCGTCGCCCTCGAGGGTGGGATCGTTCGGGACGCTCCAGGCCTCGTTGTTGCTGTAGAACGGCTCGGTCTCGGTCACGTGGTACCGGGCGAGCAATTCGCGCTGCACCTTGAACAGATCCTCCGGGTAGCGGACGTGGGACATCAAATCAGCTGACATCTCGCTATAGGGCTGCAGCGAGGAGGGGTAGATGTTCTGCCACGCCTTGAGAATGGGGTCTTCCTCGTCCCAGGCGTACAGGTCCACCGATCCGTCGTAGGCGTCAACCGTCGCCTTGACGGCGTTCCTGATGTAGTTGACCCGCTCCGGTGGGAGCGCCGTGGCAAGACCCTCGGCGGTCAGCGAGTCCTGGGTCGCCGACTGGAGTTCCTGCTGCGTCGAGTAGGGGTAATCCGAGGTCGTCGTGTACCCGTCGATGATCCACTTGACCCGACCGTCGACGATCGCTGGATAACTGTTGCCATCGAGCGTCAGGTACGGGGCGACCTTCTCGACCCGTTCGACCGGGTCCCGGTCGTAGAAGATCTGGGATTCGCTGTTGACCTGATCCGAGAGCAAAAGATCAGTCGACTGGAACTTCAGCGCGTAGACCAATCGATTGAAGATGTTTCCCACGTTGGGTCCGCCGCTGCCCTGGAAGGTACTGCGAGACTGCTGATCGGATTCTTCGCTCTGGGGACGGTCGATCTCAATCGGGTTCGCGCCTTCAGGAGCTCCAACCACCGAGTACAGCGGTGACTCCTCGCCGAAGTAGATCCGCGGCTCGTAGGTGGACTCGTCCCCGAGCGCACCGGTTGAGGGGATGCCAGACTGGATGAACGTGGGGCGGCCATCCGGTTCGGTGGTCGAACCGGCCGCGGCGACAATGCCGTAACCGTGGGTATAGAGCACATGCTCGTTGATCCAGCCGTCCGGCACACCGGCGGTGTTCAGCTCACGGACAGCGATCACCGTGTCCTCAATCTCACCGTCGATCTCGTACCGGTCTACGTTGAGCGTCTGGGGGAACTGGTAGTACTGACGGAACTGCTGCAGCTGGCTGAACGCGTCGCTGACCAGGTTCGGGTCAAGCAACCGGATGTTTGCGGTGGTTTCGCCGTCCGCGTTGAGAGCGCCCGCTTCCGGTGTCTCTACCGGGTTGTAGTCGGTGGTCTCCACCTCGTCGAGACCGTAGGCGGCGCGGGTCAGATCGATGTTTCGTTCAATGAACGGTTCCTCGCGGCTGAACTCGGACGGCACCACCTGGAAACGCTGAATGACCCACGGGTACACTCCACCAGCAAGAATCGCCACGATGACGAGCATTGCGGTACCGATGATCGGCAACCGCCACCGTCCGATGACTGCTGACACGATGAACAGAACAGCGACAATAATGGCCGCCGCGGCAAGGATCGCCTTGGTGGGGATTACCGCGTTGACGTCCGTGTACAGGGCCCCATCCCAGTTCCCTCCGGTGCCGGTCAGGGTGGCATACCGGTCCAGCCAGTAGTTCACGCCCTGAAGGAGCAGGAACAGGGCAGCCAGCACAGCGACGTGAATCCTGGCGGCCTTGGAAGTGAAGAGTCCCTTTTCCTCAAGGCGGATTCCGCCGTACAGGTAATGGGTGAGGACACCCGCGATGGCGCTGATGATGACCACGCTGATCAGGAAGCCGACCACGAAGGTCAGGAACGGCAAAGTGAAGACGTAGAAGGCAATATCCAGACCGAACTGCGGGTCCTGCTCACCAAACGGTTCCTGGTTGAAGAACAGCAGGACTGGCTGCCACTGGGAGGCGGCCGCCGTTCCGGCGAATGCGGCCAGCACCACGGGGATGCCGAGCATCAGAAGGCGACGGATCGGTTCAAGTTGCGCCTGATACCGGTTCAGGTTGTCCTGGACAGCACTGTCGGGCGCGTAAATTGGGCGGGACCGGTAGGCCACCCGAAGGCTGAAGTACACGCTGGCGCCCATAATCAGGAAGGCAGCCGCGAACAGTCCGATCCGTGAAAGGTTTTCGGTGACGAAGACCTCCACAAAGCCGAGCTGGTTGTACCACAGGACGTCAGCGTAGACCTGTGAGACGTATACGAAGGCGATGACCAGAACGGCCAGCACCACCAACGTCGGGATCAGCGGGCTGCGTCTTTTCGCGCTACTGGAATTGGTTTGGCTCGGCCTGCTGCCGAACGGCCGGTCTGGTCCGGAAGTCACATTTACCTCATCGTTGGATCCGTTGGATCACGGAAACCGCTCTCGAACCGCCAAAATCAGCGGCACGACGGACTGGTTCCATGAATCTCCATTCTGCCTTGAACACGTCCGGGCCACCCAATTTCGTTCCGATCCGGGCGGCCTGACACCAGATCGAAATGAAACCGTGTCCAAATCACCACCCACCACTGCCGGGAAGCCGGTCGACTGGCCGACCTACCCGGCTTCGCAGGTGGGGAGGGCCGAACCGTCCTCGCCCGCTCCCAGCGTGCGGACAGCTTCCGCCGCGTCGTCGAGTGTCTCCACCCGCACCACCTGCAAGCCGTCCGGTACATAGCCCACCACTTCATTGCAGTTCGCGGCTGGGGCCAGGAACACTTCAGCTCCAGCTTGCCGTGCACCGGCTAGTTTCTGGCGAATTCCTCCGATCGGCCCCACCTGACCCGCAGAGTCGATGGTGCCCGTCCCCGCGAAGTGTTTACCGCCGGTGAGTTCGCCCTCGGTGAGCAGGTCAACAATGCCCAGGGCAAACATCGATCCCGCCGAGGGGCCGCCGACGTTGTCGAGCGCAATAGTGATATCAAAAGGGAAGGTGAAGTTGGCGACCAGACCCACGCCGAGCTGGAAATCGCCCCCCTCGGATTCCTTGGGGGTCACCGCCTCGGTGACCTCCCCGCCGTCGCGCAGTAGCCCAAGGTCGACTGAGTCGCCGTTCGCGGCGTTCAGGGACTCCCGGAGGACCCCGATGTTCGTGATGTCAGTGCCGTCCACCGAGGTGATGACGTCGCCCTCTTCCAGAATGCCGGTAGCTGCCGCATCCTCGATCAGGCCCGCAACCGAGAGTTCCTCGTCGAAGTCGATATCGAGGTGCCCGAGCGCAGCAGCGATAGCCGATTCCTGCGATGAGGTCATGGCGACGGCGTTCTGCTCCTGGATGTCTTCCTGGGTGGCGTCCGGCGGATACCGGAGTTCGCGTGGCACCACAGATTCGGTGGGATTCAGCCAGGCTCTGAACACTTCGAAGATGCCAAGCTGGGTCCCCGGCCCACCCGTCACATACACGGTGGTGAGGTCGAGGTCGCCGGAGGTGGGGTAGGTCTGGCGGCCCTCTACTTCGATCAGCGGCTGGGAGTCGATTTCCCCGATCGTGTTGAACGTTGGCCCAGGCGATTCGACCACATAGGGCGCCGGCAGCAGGACGGCGGCGCCGCCCAGGAGCAGCGCGAGGAACCCGGACACTGCCATCACAGTGAACCGGGGATCCCGTTTGGCCCTGGTGGGCGGCACTGGCGGGTCGTTGTAGGTGGGCTGGGTCAACAGGAAACCTTCTCTTCGTCAGACACTGCGCATGCCCTGGTGGTCCTTCATGCTGCTCTGCCGCGGCCGAACCGCGCATCATCGAGCTTCTTTAGCGTACTTCCTGGGCGCGAGTCCAGCACCCATCGACCGGCCGCCGCCGCTTTGCCCTCAGCGAACGGTTCAGCGCGTTCGGGACAACCCCGCGACACGGCGGGTAACGTGGAAGAACCGACACGATGTTCGACGACTGTGGCTAGAGCCCACAACCAGCAGTAGACGAGCAGCCCATCCCAGCAGCCAATTCCAGGACCGGTGGTAGCAGTGACCTCCAACCCGTCAGATCCGTCCAACGACGACGGCGACACCCCCAAGGATCCCCTCTCCGAGATGCTGGCCCGTCTGATGGGCGGCAATGCGCAGGGCATGGATCCGCAGGAGCTCGCCAAAGCCGCTGGTCTGCCGTCCGATCCGCAGGCCATGGCGATGATGATGCAGCAGGTTCAGGCAATGTTCGCGGCACAAAGCGATGGGCCGGTGAATTGGCAGCTCGCCCACGACCACGCGCGCCGCGTCGCGGCAGCCGATGGGGACCCCTCGGTCACCCCTCAGCAGCGCCGCGACGTCGATGAGGCGCTGAGGCTTGCGGAGATGTGGCTCGACCCTGTCACCGATTTCCCCTCCACCAACACCCTTGGCCGCGCGTGGTCCCACGCGGAATGGGTCGAGGCCACCATGGACACCTGGAAGCGCCTCACGGAACCGGTGGCGGTGAGCATCGCCAAGGCACTGTCCGACGCCATTTCCGGGCAACTGCCGGAGGAGATGAAGACCATGATGGGCGGCGCCTCCTCGATGCTGCAGAATCTTGGTGGGGCGATGTTCGGGATGCAACTCGGCCAGGCCGTGGGTGCCCTGTCCAAGGATGTTGTAAGTTCCACCGACATTGGGGTCCCCCTGGCAGAGGGCCAGATGGCCCTGTTGCCAGTGAATGTCGCGGCCTTCGGCGAGGGTCTGGATATTCCCGAGCAGGAAGTCAGGCTGTTCCTCGCCGTCCGTGAAGCCGCCCATACCCGGTTGTTTACCCAGGTCCCCTGGCTTTCAGGGCACCTTCTCGGTGCAGTTGAGAGCTATGCCCGGGGCATTCACATCGACATGTCAAAGATCGAGGAAGTGGCACGGGACATCGACCCGTCCAATCCCGAGTCCATGCAGGCTGCCCTTTCCGAGGGTGTCTTCATGCCGGAACGTACCCCGCAGCAGGACGCTGCGCTGGTGCGGCTCGAGACTGCCCTGGCCCTGGTGGAGGGGTGGGTCGATGAACTGACCGCCGCTGCCACCGCGAATCTGCCGTCGTCTGCGGCGCTGCGGGAAATGGTCCGCCGCCGGCGCGCCACCGGCGGGNCGGGCCGGCCGAACATGCGTTCGCTTCCCTGGTGGGCCTTGAATTGCGTCCACGACGGCTACGCGACGCTGCCACGCTCTGGGCCCATCTCACCGCCGAACGGGGCATCGAAGGCCGCGATGCGGTGTGGGAACACCCCGATCTGCTACCGACCGCCGAGGATCTCGACGACCCTCAGGGGTTCAGCCAGCGTCGACAGCTCGCCGAGTCGTCGGATTCCGAGGTGGACGCTGCCCTGCAGCGGCTACTGGACGGCGGCTTCGACGAAACTGAGGAGACCCCGTCACCAGACGAGTCGCCCGAGTCCGGGGATCAGCCAACCAACGGCGAAGGTTCCCCGGAGGGCGGCAAGCCCTAGTACCTGAGCAGGGCACAGCTCAGCTGGCCACCCAGTTCGGCCGGACCGGCGTCGGGGTCAGCCGTCCTGCTTCGGCCCCAGGATGTTCGGCGACTGGGGCGACAAGGCGACGGGGGTTCGATCGGGGTCTTCCGTCGTGCCATCGACGCAGGAATCAACCTCATCGACACCGCCAGCATTTACGCCTCCGGGGGTCACCAGTGGGATGATTGGCCCGCACGATGACCCAGCTCGAATCGTTGCTCGGTGCCGCAGCCGCTAGTGGCTTGCCATTCCGTGGTTGGAAGCGAAGGACACACCTTCAAGGAACGCTTTAGCTGCTTCCGTTCGGGGATACGCCTCTAGTAGCCGCCAGAACATGCGGTTGTGGGAGGGCTCAATGAGGTGGGCCATCTCGTGCAGGATGACGTAGTCAACCACCCAGGTGGGCATTCCCTGCAGCTTGTGGGAGAGGCGGATGGTCTTGCGGGCCGGTGTGGCCGATGCCCACCGGGAATTCTGGTTCGTCACCCATCCGATGCTCACCGGTTGGCCGCGCCCGGCCAGATAGGCTTCCGACAGTGCCCCGGCGCGCTGCAGGAGCTCTTCCCCCGGGTTGGTCTGGTCCGCGCCGTCCAGCGCCGGGGTCAGCGACTGCTGTTTGGACAGGAGTTTGGTGACCATGCGGTGCACCCAGTCTTTTTCCTGGGCCGCGGTGAAGTGGGCTGGGATGGAAACGATCACGACGCCGTCGCGCAGGTCAGCGCTGACGGTCCGCCTGCGCTTCGCGGACCGTCTGACTTCGACGGGCGGATCCTTGACAGTCATGGGTTGCTCTCACTCACTTTCCGCGATGATCAACAGCACCGATTCCCCGTACTTCTCGAGTTTGGCCGGACCAATCCCGGCCAGCGCCCCCAGTTGCTCGATCGTTGTTGGCCGTGCCTCGGCAATAGCGACCAGGGTGGCGTCGGTGAACACAACGAACGCGGGCACGTCATTTTCGCGAGCCTGGTCCAACCGCCAGGCCCGCAACGCCTCAAAGGTGGCTTCCTGGTACGTCGCCGGGCAGTCACCACATCGTCCGATCTTTCGTTCGGAGCCGGACCCAAGCACCTTCCCACACACCCTGCAGGTCGACGGAGCCGACACCTTGCGGCTTTGCTTGACCTTGGGCGTCCGGAAGGCCCGATCACCGGAAACGCCTGGGCGAAGCCCGTCGAGGAACCGGGTCGGTTTCCGGCTGGCCCGCCCTCCCGGGGTGCGAGCGGTGGACCAGGAGAGCGCCAGGTGTTCCCTCGCCCGGGTGATGCCCACGTAGAGGAGTCTGCGCTCCTCGTCGACAGCCTCCGGCGTGTCAGCGAAGGAGATCGGCATCAGACCCTCGCTGAGGCCGACCAGGAACACGGCATCCCATTCCAGGCCCTTCGCCGCGTGGAGCGACGCGAGGGTGACGCCCTGTACCGTCGGTGCGTGCTGGGCGGCGGCCCGTTCCTCGAGCTCTGCCACGAAATCCTGAAGGGTGAATCCGTCAGCAGCCCGGGCCGCGCTGAGTTCGTCAGCCAAGGCGACCAGCGCGGCGAGTGACTCCCACTTCTCCCGGACCGCTCCCGAGCTCGCCGGCGCCACCGAGGTGTACCCCAGGCTCGCGAGGATGTCCCGCACCAGTTGCGGGACATCGTCTGTTCCTGCGGTTCTGGCGCCGGCACGCAACTGCAGCAGCGAATCTCTGACTTCCCGGCGCGCGAAAAAACGCTCACCGCCGCGAAGCTGATAGCCAATACCGGCGCTGGCGAGCGCCTGTTCATAGGCCGCTGACTGGCCGTTCGTGCGGTAGAGGATCGCGATCTCACTCGCCAGCACCCCACCATCCATGAGCGCCTTGATCCGTCTGGCCGCTTCGGCGGCTTCCGCTTCATCGTCGCTGCACTCGGTAAACGAGGGTTCCGGACCGGCGTCGCGCTGGGCAATAAGCTCCAGCGGGGTAGACCAACTCGAGGAGCCTGCCTGACGGCCGGTTTCTGCGGTTCGCGCGGCCAACAGGTTGTTGGCTAGTTTGACCACCTGCGGCGTCGACCGGTAGTCGCGAACCAACCGCACCACCTGTGCACCCTCATACCGACCGGTGAAATCAAGCAAATGCCGCGAGGTTGCCCCGGTGAATGAGTAAATGGTCTGACTGGCATCACCCACCACGCATAATTCGCGGCGGTCACCGAGCCACAAATCCAGCAACCGCTGCTGCAGCGGGGAAACGTCCTGGTACTCGTCCACCACGAAATGCCGGTACTGGGCGCGCACGGTGGCCGCCACCTTCTCATCCTCCTGCAGGATCCCCACAGTAATCAGCAGCACATCCTCGAAGTCAATGACGTTGCGGTCGAGCTTCAGGTCCTCGTAGCCAGCAAAGATACGGGCGACTGTTGTGTGGTCCATGCCTGCGGGCTCGACCCGACCAACCGCCGCGGCTGTATACCGCTCGGGGGTAAGCATGGACACCTTGGCCCATTCGATCTCCGCAGCAACATCCCTGATCGCGGCCCGGTCCGTCGATAACCGGAGCCGCCTCGACGCTTCTGCGATGAGCTGCGCTTTGTGGTCCACCAGAGCAGGCAGGGGGCCACCCACTGCCTGTGGCCAGAAGTATTGCAGCTGCCGCAGGGCGGCGGCGTGGAACGTCCGCGCCTGCACTCCCGAGGCGGACAGGTCGCGGAGCCTGGTCCGCATCTCCGCGGCGGCCCGCGCCGTAAAGGTCACCGCCAGCACCTGTTGTGGTTTGTAGACACCGGTGTGGACACCATAGGCAATCCGGTGGGTGATGGCCCTGGTTTTACCCGTTCCCGCGCCGGCGAGAACGCAGAGCGGCCCGGTCAGCGTGGAGGCGACTGTCCGCTGTTCATCATCGAGGCCGGCGAGGATCCTCTCTTCGAGAGTTGTCTCCATACCTAGAGCCGGACCCCCTCGACTGCCAGGTCCAGCGAGCCGCCGTACCAGTGTTCAATCAGCGCCCGTGAGACTGAAGCTCCAGTGGGGATAGTGATCTCGCCGCTTCGAACTGCCTCAAGCAGCTCCGTCCGCGTGAACCATCGGAGGTCCACGATCTCCGCACCATCCGGCACCTGGTTGGTGTTCACGGCAGTGGCGATAAACCCCACCATCAAGGAGGCGGGGAAGGGCCACGGCTGCGAGCCCAGGTACAGGGGTGAGTGGACCTCGATACCTGATTCTTCCGCCACCTCGCGGATAACAGCGGCTTCCAGCGACTCTCCCGGTTCGACGAAACCCGCCAGGGTGGAAAACCGTCCCTCGGGCCAGG
>NZ_ASZW01000220.1:12045-21464 GCF_000468215.1 Arthrobacter sp. CAL618
CCGATCCCAGGAGCAGCCGATCGGCGTCGTCCACCACTGCGACGATGATGGCCGGGTCGGTCCTGGGGTAGTGGCTCGACTCATCGGCTGGACAGCGCCGCACCCAGCCACCTTCAACAACCTCTGTCAACGCCCCACAACGGGGGCAGTGGGTGTGCTTCGCATGCCAGTTCGCAATCGACGCGGCCTGAACGAAGATGCCCGCGTCCCGGCCGGAGAGAGCCAGCGCCACCTCTCGGAGGCCCAGCCAGCTCGTGCCGTCAAAAATTTCGTTGTCCATGGATTCCAGCACTGCGAGCAGAATGTGGGTACCGGTCGGAATGCCGCCGTGATCGGGATCGTCGGCGAGGGTTCGCCCCAGGTAGACCAAGGTTTCCGGACGGCTAACGGTCGCCGAATCCACGAACAGGAGGTTCCCGTCAACAACTGGGGATTTCCCCTGGGCGATGAACATCACACGCGTGGTGGGAGCACCCCACAGCTCATCGAGCAGCAAGGGACTTGAACGCAGCGCCCCTCCACGGTCCAGCGCCACCCGCGCCAGCGGTAGCGCTCCGAAGGACGGAAGGGTGGGAATCCGGAGGGTTTCGCTCATGGTTCTACGGTACGTTCTCGGTCCCCCAAAACACATTTCAGTACCACTTTTGCTGACCGCGGTGGCAGCTTCTGACGACTCGCCGACCGGCAACGGCTCTTTCTGGGAAGGACAGCCCTACCGTTGAGGATGTGAAACGGACACCCATGGAACTCGCGGCGATTGCCAGCGCCGCCGTACCCGGGCTTACCCCTACCGGGGTGGCAGGCATCCCCGACGATGCCGCGGATTTCGAATCGGCGCTGCTAGTCGACGACTCCGGGAAACAGTGGCGGGTACGGTCCCCTAAACACCCCGACGCGTCAATGAGGCTCGAGACTGAACTGCAGGCGTTGAAGGCATTCACACCCGCGATCAGGGCGGAGCTGCCGTTCCTGGTCCCCCACATCGCGGGGACACTGCGGCAGGGCGAACTGTGTACCTTCGTGTACGCGCATCTCGAAGGTTCCGTCCGCGAGCTGGACGACCTGGCCGGTGGGGGGAATGAGCTGGTCAAGGAACTCGGGCGGATGCTCGCCGCGATCCACGATCTGCCCCCGCTGCTGGTTCATAACGCCGATCTGCCCAGCTACGAGGCAAACGAGTTCCGGCAACGGAAGCTGAACGAGCTGGACCAGGCCGCCACCACCGGCAGAATACCTGCGCATCTACTGCGACGGTGGGAACACGCGCTCGAGGATGTCACGCTCTGGCGGTTCCACGCGACAGTGGTCCACGGGGACCTTCACGAAGACAATCTGCTGATCTCGGCCGGTCGTGTCAGCGCGGTAACCGGTTGGACCGACCTGCGAGTGGGCGATCCAGCCGACGACTTTGCCTGGCTGCTGGCAGCCAGCAACCCAGGATTCGCCGACGCCGTCCACAACGCCTACGTCGCGGCTCNCTCGTGGCGAAGCCGCTGACCCGCACCTGATGCGACGTGCCGCTCTCGCCGCAGAATTCGCCTTGGCGCAGTGGTTGGTGCGGGGCGTGGCGATGAACAACTCCGAGATGATCACCGAGGCCGAGGACATGATGTCAACCCTTGACCGGGACCTGCAGGCCGAGGAAGCAGCTGCCGCCGCCTACCGGGCACAGCAGTCACAGCACCAGCCCGACACCACGATCGCCGACACTAACGGTGCCGACACTGACAGTGCCGACAACAACGGTCTGGACAACAACGGTGCCGACGGCGAGGTCGCGGAACCCGCCCTACCGATCGACGACCATTCGGTGGCTGGGGAAACTATTGAGGACGACGGCGGCGACACTTCGGGCTTCGACGACGGCGATCCTGGCACTGGCACTGGTGCTGAGTCGCCGGATACTGATCGCGACGCGGGCAGCGAGTCGGCCAACACCACCGAGAATCCTCGCCCGTTTTCAGTCTCACCGGTTCCGGCCGACGACACTGAAACGTCGTCGCTGCCGATCATCAAGTCCAGCTGATCTTCCGCGGCAGTCGGCAGTAAGCGCTGGCAACCTAGTCCTGGTGCAGGGACGTCGCCCTGATAATGATGTCTTCGAGTCCTGCCTCGCTAGCCAGATCATGTGGTCGAATCACCGTATCGGTGCTGGCGTAATAAAACGCCGCTTGAACCGACTCCAGCGGAACTCCCTTCAACCGCGCCCAAGCCAACCGGTAGACAGCGAGTTGCACCGACCGCACCGTTAGTTTCTCCCGCGATGGCGGGGTGCCAGTCTTCCAGTCGACCAGTTCCCACGTTCCGTCGTCGTGCCGGAAGACCGCGTCGATACGTCCCCTAACCACGAGCGTACCCACCTTCGTTTCGATGGGGACCTCAAGTTCCACCGGCAGGCGGTGGGCCCAGGCTGACTGCCTGAAGGTAGCGATCATTCTGTCGAGGTCCAGGGCATCGTCGATATGGGAATCGGCACCCGGGGTTTCACCGAGGTCCAGCATGCCGCTGGTCCCGTAGTACTCCTCAATCCAGGTGTGGAAGGCTGTGCCACGCCGGGCTGCCATTCCGGGACGCCGCGGCACCGGCCGCCGAAGTTGACGGGCCACCGCAGCAGGATCATCGGATAGCTCCACCAGGAGGGACGCCGAGATGTGCGCCGGGAGTTCGACTTCTGAACTGCCGGTTGCCCGGGAATGCCGGGCCAGAGCCAGTCGTGTCTCCTCGGACCACCGCCCGCCAGCGCCAGCCGGCCCAGTTCCCGCGTTGGTTTCCGACGAATCGGATGCCGCGGCTGCCGCTGTCAGGACCGCAGCCGCTGCGGTCTCCATTTCCGGACGACGCGTGTGGAGCGGGTCTGTTGGCCAGGCGGCACGGGTTTCCGCCGCGTTGGCCGGGTTGTTGTCTCCTTCCTCCTCCTGGGTCAGCCATTGCAGCACAGCGAAGCCCGGCTGGTGGTGTTCGGCCAGGTCGAGCAGCTCAGTGAGGTAGGTGGACACCGGGGTGGGTTTGGTCCGGCCGCCACCCCAGGCCGAAGACGTGCAGACCAACACGTGTTTGGCCCGGGTGAACGCGACGTAGGCAAGCCGGCGTTCCTCCCGCTCGGCGTGGTAGCGTGCCTCCGCGGTGAACTCCTTCTCGCTGGCAATCCACGAAACCTGATCCTCCTGGTCCCAGTCCCAGTGCGGCAGTTCTCCCGCGTCTCCCCTGAGATTCCATGGAATAGCCGAGTCACCGCTGCTCCAGCGCGAGTCGGATCCGCTGGGGAAAGCACCCTCGTTGAGCCCCGGGACAATGACGATGTCCCATTCCAGTCCTTTCGCGGCGTGCACGGTGAGGAGCTGCACAGCATCCCGGTTGGTCTCGAGTGCGGTGACCGGCAACCCATCCTCTTCGGCATCTGCTGCCTCAAGCCAGGCCAGGAACGCGGCCAGGTCCACGCGTTCCGCCGTCGAGCTGAATCCGGCGACGGCGTCCACGAAAGCGTCAAGGTTGCGCCGTGCCTCATGGATCCCCACCCGCGGTTTGGCTGCCACCTCGATGTCGAGCAGGATGCGACGTTCCACTTCGTTGATCAGGGTGGTGAGATCGTCCCCGACGAAGTCCCTGAGCACCCGCAATTCGTCGCGGAGACGAATGAGCCGGATTCGTCCTTCACCGCTCAGCTCGCGTCCGCTGTTTGAGACCCAATCTGCCGGTGGGAGATGGTCAACTGCCTCGACCAGACTGCCCAGTTCGACAGTGTCGGGCAGCACCGTGTCGGCCTCCTGCCCGGCTCCGGCTCCGACGTCGTCGGCCGGTTCGGTGGCGGGCGTGGACCAGAGCCTACGTCGGGCCAGTTGCCTGGACCAGTCACCCAGGGCCATGATGTCTGCCGCGCCGATCCGCCAGCGGGCGCTCGAAAGCAATCGCAGCAGGGAATCGGATCGATCCGGGTCGCCGAGCACCCGCAGCACTGCGAGCAGTTCAACGATTTCGGGTGTGCGGAGCAAGCCCCCAAGTCCCACAATCTGCACCGGAATGCCACGCTTCGCCAGTTCCTGACGGATGGGTTCAAACTGCCGCCGCCCACGGCATAGGACTGCGACGGTCGGTTTGAGCGCCCGGCCCTCGGCACCGACCTCAAAACCTCGCCGTCGATGGTGCTCCACCTGGTCCGCCAGGGCAGCGGCCTCACCCGTAACCGTTTCGCCGTCCAGCTGTACCGATGCTTCGCACAGGTACCTACCCAGATACACCTCCCCCACTCCTGCCCGGGGTTTCGGTTCCAGCGGAGGGACGAACAGGGTAGAGCTGCGCAGCCAGCTGGGTTGACGATTGAGTTCGGAGGCAACAGCGTTGGCTGCCGCGAGAATACTGGTGCCGTTGCGCCAGGCGACCGAAAGGTTGGCGACCAATGAAGGGCGTAACCCGTCGTCGGCGGTGAGGGGGAACGTGGTGCGGAACGTTCCCAGTTGACCGGCCGAAGCTCCGCGGAAACCATAGATCGACTGGTGGGGGTCCCCCACAGCGGTCACCGCCCGGCCGTCGCCGAAGAGCTTCGAGAACAACACCATCTGCGCAAACGAGGTGTCCTGAAATTCGTCCAGCAGGACTACCCGGAATTTCTGGCGCTCCATTTCCACCGCCTCGGGGATGTCGCTGACAATCCTTGCTGCGAGAGCAACCAGATCACCGAAGTCCAGCTGCCGACGGGTGTGTTTGGCATCTGAATAGTGTTCGACCAGTTCGGTGACGGTCACCCGGGTTCGCAGTTTGTCCAGCAGCCTGGCAACAGCCTGTGCCGGGCGGCGCGTTGTGCCCGCCGCGTATTCCAGCTCACCGACGGCCGAGATGTGTTCCCTCAGCACCGCCCTCACTTCGGCCGGTGTCACCAGATGTTCAGCGCATTCCCCGGCCATGGTGAGGACCGCCTTGACCAGGGTGGACTTCGCGGCACTGAAATGCTCCCACTCCCCCTCATACGCTTCCACCACGGAACTGGCCAGTTGCCAGGCCTGTGCAGCACCGAGCAGCACCGAGTCCCGCTCCACCCCGATGCGCAATCCATAGTCCTGGACAATCGAGTTGGCGTACGAGTGATAGGTCGACACGCTCGGGTCTAGCCGGTCCTCGTCGGTGCCTTCATATCCGGCGGCGTCCAACGCTGGGTACAGTGCCGACAATTGCTGCCGGATCCGGGTGGACAACTCTCCGGCTGCTTTTTTGGTGAAAGTTACACCCAGGATCTGCTCCGGCCGGACCAGTGCGTTGGCTACCAACCAAACCACCCGGTCAGCCATGGTCTTGGTCTTACCTGATCCGGCGCCCGCAATGACGAGCAGCGGTTCGAGCGGCGCTTCAATAATGGTGACCTGATCTGGTGTGGGGTACTGCACTGGTGAAGTGGGATCACGGTGCAGTAGTTCAGCGAGTTCTCTGGCAGAAAACCGCTGGGCCACCCGATTGGCGGGCACTCCACCAGTTGCGACCGGGGCTGCTGCGCTGCTCATTCGGTCACCTGCCGTCCCTCTTGGCACAGCGGACAGATTTCGGGCAGTCGACAACCTGACCCACCGTGGCCTGATCGCTTCGGATCATGCACCGTATCGAACTGCGCTGACGACATGAGACGTGCTGCTTCCTCGATCATTTCCCGGGCCCACCCATCATCGGCCGCCAGGGCGGGTTGCTGCTGGACTCCCGCTTCCTTGCGGGTGGTTCCCAGCTGGACCAGGGCGGCCCCACCCGATCCTGCGACCTGCCCAGCAGAGAGTGCCCCCTCATTCACGGCGACCTGGTAGGAGGCCAACTGCGGGTGCCGGTCCAGATCCGCCAGCGAGGGCGAGGACTTGCCGGTTTTCAGGTCGACTATGACCAGCCTGCCCTCAGCATCGATTTCCAGCCGGTCGATCTGCCCCCTCAATCTCGCGACGCGCGGGGCATCCCCGATTGCCACCTCCAGGTCCACTTCGAAATCGACCTCAGTACCGACCAGTGACCGACCTGCCTGCCGCATCGCAATCACGTAGCCAGCGAGCTTCCGCACCATCTGTTCGGCACGCTGAAAATCGATCCTCCCCTCCCAGTTCTCCTTCATCCCGAGGGAAGGCCAACGGCGCTGCAACTCCTCAACGTATTGACTACCGGTGGCATCCGGGAAGTCCTGGGCAATGCTGTGCACCAGCGTTCCCAGAGACCGCGCGAAGTCCATCGTCGGCTCACCGCCGACCGCCGATACGAACCAGTTCAACGGTGATTTCAGGACAGCATCAACCTTGGAAGGAGACACCGGGATGGGCTGGTCGCCGGGCACCACCGGTGCGCTGGAGGAGAGCTCCTGGAGGCCCCACCACTCACGGGGGTGGGCTCCCGGCACCGTAGGAGAATGGTTGACCATAGCGCCCAGATGGTGGGTCGCTTCCCGAGAGAGTTCAGGGTATGCGGTCGCTTGCTGGGCATACTTCCTCAGTTCAGCCACGAGCGCGCGCAGCGTCAGCGGGCGTTGCACCTCGGTCCGGGACCGTTCCAATTGACCGGGGGGCAACGGATCCACCAGGTCCAGGAACGGTGAGGGCTGTGCCTCATCGGATGCCACGGCACAGCAAATCAATTCTTCGGTGGCCCGGGATACGGCGACCGAGAAGCTGCGAAGCTCGTCGAAGCGGATCTCCTGCATCAGGATCAACGGGTCGCGGTGCCGGCGAAAATCCGCTCCGTAATCCATCAGCGCGGTGAGTTCGCCTGAACCGAGCAATTCCCCTCTGAGCCGCAGATTGGGCCAGGTCCCCTCCTGGATACCTGCCACGATCACCACCGGCCATTCCCGACCGGAAGCGCTGGCGGGGGTGAGCAGCGCCACGGATTCCTGGTTCTGGGCGCGCGGCGCCAACGTGTCCATTGGCAGTTCCTGGCTGGTCAGGTACTCGAGGAACCGGGCCGGCGCCGCCCCGGGCACCTGGTCGACGAACCGTTCGGCCGTCTGGAACAGGGCCACTACTGCGTCGAGGTCGCGGTCCGCGTGGGCAGCGGACGCTCCCTCGGCAACCGCTGAGTCGGCCCATTGAGTTGACCACCCTGAGGCCTCCCACAGCGCCCACAACACCGTCTCGGGGTTCGCTCCCTCCGCCTCAAGAGCTGACGTTCCGGCTGAGATCATTCGCGCGACCCTTCGTGCCGCTTTACCGCCCTGCATCCCTGGGCCAATCAGCGAGGGGTCGGTGAGTGCCTCAACCAGCAACTCGTCGCTGGTCCTCCCCCGGCCGGCCGCCACTTCCGTCTGGCGAAGGCTCTGCCGCAACCGGCGGAGCTCAAGTGTCCCCGCGCCGCCCACCCGTGATGATAGTAAGGACACGGCTAACGCCGCATCCAGGGTCACCTGGCCCAGGACGACCCCAAAAATGTCCAGTAACGGCTTCACCGCTGGTTCGTCACGAATGGCCCGCTCCGCTGCCGGAACGTTGACCGCAATCCCCTGTCCGGTCAGATAACGCTGAAACTCGGCCAGTTGGGCCCCGGTCCTCACGATCACTGCAATGTCGCCGAGACTCCGTCCCGCGAAGAGTTGTGCCTCAAGGATCCGTTGTGCCACATACCGCAGCTCGTGGAATGAGGAATCCACCAGATGCGCGGAGACCAACCCCACCTCATTGAGAATTGTTGGGCCCTGCGGTGCAGGCTCCAGCGTTCTGTACGCGCCCGCACCGCCGACGACCGAGATGCGCGAGGCGACGTTTTGCCATGCCTCCGCCAACGGCCCGGTTAGCCGGTGGGAGGTCCTGAGCGCAACCGTCAGCAGCTTGGTGTTCCCCGTGAGGTCCTGTGCCAGTCTGCCGGTCAGCTCAGGCCGGGCGCCCCTGAAACCGTGGACGACGGTGTCCGGGCACGACGCCACGAGGACGTCGCTGTCCCTGCCCAGCAGGGTGAACAGGGCATGGACAGCCGCGTTCGACTCCTGGTAGTCGTCTACGAGAATGAGCTGCAGCCGGGATCGCTCCTGTGCCAGCAGCTCCGCGTCGACCTCCAGCAGGTTCCGGGCCGCGGTAAGCACGCCCGCCGGGTCGAATGCCTCGGGCATCCGCAGATCCAGGATGTCACGGTACTCCTGGTACAGCTGGGCGCCCGCTGTCCAGTCTGGACGGTTGAAACGACGCCCCAGGTCAGCCAGTTCATCCGGATGCATTCCGTACTCGCTGACCCGGTCGAAAAGCTCCCGCACCTCTTGCCTGAACCCTCTGGTGGGAAGGGCGAGGGTCAAACCCTCCGGCCACCCCAGCGGTGTCGCCCCGGGACGGTTGTGACCGTCCAGGAGCTCCTTGATGATTAGGTCCTGTTCCGCGCCGGAGAGGAGACGGGGGCTGCGAATCAGCTCGGGGATCCGTCCCTCAATTCGCGCCCTGCGGATCAGGTCAAAGGCATAAGACGCCCAGGTCCGTGCTGGTGCTGCGCTTAGGCTGCGGTTCAGGCGGGAGGTCAACGCGTCACGAAGCCGTGCTGCGCTCAGGCGGGACGGCGCCAGCATCAGGACTGAGGCCGGATCCAGCCCGTCCTGATCGATCCGCCGCACCGCCGCTTCGACCAGCACGGTTGACTTGCCGGTCCCTGGGCCGCCCAACACCAGCACCGGTCCGCTACCGGCGCCAAGAGCAACGATTTCTGCCTGTTCAGGGCTAAGGACCGGCGCCGTGGCTGACGGTTGCCCGGCCCGCGCATCTCCTGCTGTTACCAATCGTGGTCTAGCGTTCATGGTTTCAGCCAATCATGGGGGTCTGACGTTTTAGGGATCGGCTCCGAACCCCCGGCCAGTGCGGAACGGGTCACCTCGATTGCACCCCGTTCGGTTTCGGCTGGGTTCCATCGGGCCGCAGCCATCTCGATCGTGTACCCCGGCTCCGCCCGGGTCTGGGATCGGGTATCCCCGCTGGTTCGCAGCGGGGTCCCCTCAGCCACATAACGGGGTAAAGCCTCTGCGCTGTGGCCGAGCGGAGGAAGGCCGCTGGCGCGGACCACCCGCTGGGTCAGCTTCGACCCTGAGACCTCAGAATTGCGCCTGGACGAACTGCGGGAGGCGCTGAGCCCCCGCACCCGGCTCGTCGCCGTCACAGCAGCATCGAACCTGCTCGGGACCATGCCCGACATCCGTGCTATTGCCGGGATGGTGCACGACGCCGGTGCCCTCCTGTTCGTCGACGGTGTCCACTACGCCGCCCACGCTGCCGTGGATGTGCGGGCGCTGGGCGCCGACTTCTTCGTCTGCTCGCCCTACAAGTTCCTGGGCCCCCATTGCGGTGTGCTCGCCGCCGCGCCAGCCCTGCTGGAGGCGCTGTTGCCCGAGAAGCTGCTGCCCTCCACCAACGCGGTCCCTGAACGCTTTGAACTTGGCACCCTGCCGTACGAGATCATGGCTGGCACGACGGCGGCAATCGACTTCACGGCGACCCTGG
>NZ_ASZW01000221.1:0-1327 GCF_000468215.1 Arthrobacter sp. CAL618
CGGGTCCCGCCGGGAACAGCTCACCGCAGCCCACGCCGACATCGAACGGCATGAGGCGTCACTCCTGGCGCTTCTTGAGGCGGCAATAGCCCAGCTGCCGGCCGTGACAGTCCACTCCCGGGCCGCCGTCCGGACCTCGACGCTGCTGCTCACCTTCGACGGCCACGACGCTGCCGCGGCCAGCCAGTTCCTCGCCGAACGTGACATCCTGGTGCCCGCCAGCAACTTTTATGCGATTGAAGCGGTCGGCGTGCTGGGGCTGGGAGCGGCGGGCGGGCTCCGGGTGGGTCTGGCGCCCTACACCAACCTCGACGACGTGCAACGGCTGATCGAGGGGCTGACCGCGTTCCTCGCCTGACCGGGCCGCCGGTGCCCGGCCCAGAAGAGTGGCGCACCCGAGGACGCGGTGTTGGGCAACCACTACTGTGCGCCTACGCCACTCGGGTGGGGCGTCGCCTAGGCTTGACCCATGATTCTGCTCACCGGATTCGAGCCGTTCGGCGGCGAAACAGTCAACCCGTCCTGGCAGGCGGCGCAGCAGGCCGCCGAGGACCTGCGTGCTGACGGGGTCGATGCATTTGCGGTCGAGCTGCCCTGCACCTTTGGTGAAAGCATCGCCATCCTGCGTGCTGCGGTGTCCCTGCACCGCCCCAGACTGGTGTTCTGCGTGGGTCAGGCCGGCGGGCGAACGAGGATCTCGCTGGAACGCGTCGCGATCAACATCGACGACGCCCGCATCCCCGACAATGAAGGCAACCAACCCATCGATGCCCCGATTCGGGTCGGCGGACCGGCGGCGTATTTCTCGACCCTGCCGATCAAGCAGGCGTTGCAGGACTTGATCGAGGCTGGCATTGCCGCTGAAATTTCCCAGACCGCCGGCACCTATGTGTGCAATCACGTCTTTTACGGGCTCATGGACCAGCTGGCCACCACGACCGACCGCAAGAGTGACGGTCCTCGGGGTGGTTTCATCCATGTTCCCTATTCCGTGGAACAGGCAGCAGTTCACGGGGTTCCGGGAATGCCCGTTGCCGAGATGGCAACCGCGCTTCGCCTCATCGCGTTGACGAGCCAGCAGACGACGTCGGACCTGCGCCTGGCCGCCGGGGCGGAACACTAGGTCAGGTAGCCACCCGCGAAGCTAGGCCGCAGGTGCGATCCGCCAGCGGACCGTAACGCTACAGACGACGTCGGCCTCGCCTGGTTCGACGGGCATCGCTGATTGCTCAGCCAACATCACTTCGCGCATCAGGGGACGCGGAGAGTGTCCCGCCACCTCGGATACTTCCTCCACTGTGCCGAGGACGCATCCCGCCAGTTCGGC
>NZ_ASZW01000221.1:1337-1717 GCF_000468215.1 Arthrobacter sp. CAL618
GGGCCCGGGCGAGTGCATCCTGCCAGGCGGCCTCCTGTGCCTGGGCAGCCCTGGCCTCCGGATCGGAGAAGCCGAACGACAGAGAGCTGATCCGGGCATCGTCGCCGCCAGCCTGCACCACAGCCTCAAGTACGGCTGACGCTGACGATAGGTCACCGATCGACAGGTTGAGATCCTGTGACGCGACATACCCGGTGACCCGCTGCTCCTGGTTCTCGCCCCACAGGATTTCCGCGCGCAGCCCGATCTGGTGGGTGGCCCGTTGAAGTGACTGAAGCCGGAGGGAGTCCAGGGCATCGAACACCCTGACAGCAGCGTCGGCGGCCCCGAGATACGCCTGCGGGGCCGTCGGACGGCGTACCTCCACCCCGACGCCGAGG
>NZ_ASZW01000222.1:0-4224 GCF_000468215.1 Arthrobacter sp. CAL618
CCGAGCCGGTACCGGTGACCGTGATGGTTGGAACGTCGGTACCCAACGTCACGGTGCTCCCCTTTTCCCGAATACGGCGGAAAGTGTCGTGGCAAGCGGCCGCACTGGTCGCTGAACATACCCACCATCGGCCAATCCCGCGCGCCGCTCAAAAAGGTTCAGGGATGCAGGATCACCGGTACGCAGGAGGGAAAAAGCCGCCGCCGCGAAGTAAAGCGGCAGGAAGGGCAACCCCAGACAGATGGCGTACTGGGTGCTGTGCCGGGCTTCGTGGGCAAGGAGCGCCGGGCGGGGTGCCCCCTCCGAGGCCGACCCGCGGAACAGGATGACGTTTCCCACGGTGAAGGCACGCGCGACCGGCAGGGTGCCGGTGTAGCTGAAAGCGAGGAGGAGCCCCTCGGGGCCAGGGCGGAGGTCGCACCGTTTCGATTTCGCCAGCATCAGCCCCGCCGCGGTGGACAGGTTCAGCCAGTTGAGCAGCCATCGCATTCTGTGGGCCGGGACCATGGGAATCATCCTAGTACGGGAGTGACAGGTGCCCATTGGGGACTCAGCACCGGTGTTAGCTAGACTTGCACCGTCTGCCAACGGTCACCGGATCCGCGGTGAAACACCAGTTGCCCACCACCACTGAAGGTATGAACATCTCGATGTCTGACTCCACACCGCCGGGCGGACCCGTGCACGCAACGTCCGCCGTCGTCGACGTTCCTTCCCCGCTTGATGCCGAGGCGATTCGCGCGACCGTTGATCGCGCGCTCGACGACATTGCAGCCGCGGCCGATCTTGACGGGCTTAAGCAGGTGCGAATCGCCCATACCGGCGACAAATCGCCACTCAGCCTCGCGAACCGGGGCATCGGTGCCCTCGCCAAGGACGAGAAGGCTGCGGCCGGCAAGAACATCGGGCCGGCGCGCGGCAGAATCAACGCCGCGCTCGCCGCCCGGACGGCTGAACTGGAAGCCGAACGTGACGCCCGCATCCTCGTTGAGGAGGCGGTGGATGTGACGGCCGCACCGCGACGTCGGCGTGCGGGTGCACGCCACCCGCTGTCCACCCTGCAGGAACGCGTCAGCGACATCTTCGTGGGCATGGGCTGGGAAATCGCCGAAGGACCCGAGCTGGAGTCGGAGTGGTTCAACTTCGACGCGTTGAACTTCAAACCAGACCACCCGGCCCGTGACATGCAGGACACCTTCTTCGTGGAGCCTCCCGAGGCGCACCTGCTGCTGCGCACCCACACCTCACCCGTCCAGGTGCGGTCCATGCTGGAACGTCCGCTGCCGCTGTACGTGTTGTGCCCCGGCAAAGTGTTCCGCACCGATGAGCTCGACGCCACCCACACGCCCGTGTTCCACCAGTTCGAAGGCCTGGCCATCGACCGGAACCTCAGCATGGCCGACCTGCGCGGCACCCTGGAGCACTTCGCCCGGCTGATGTTCGGCGACGACGCCCAGATCCGGTTGCGCCCGAACTTCTTCCCGTTCACCGAACCATCAGCCGAACTCGACATCTGGCACCCCGGCGCCAAGGGTGGGCCGCAGTGGATCGAGTGGGGTGGCTGCGGCATGGTCCACCCCAATGTGCTGCGCGCTGCGGGCATCGACCCCGAGGAATTCTCCGGGTTCGCCTTCGGCATGGGCATTGAACGCACCCTGATGTTCCGCAACGAGGTAGGCGACATGCGGGACATGATTGAGGGCGATGTACGGTTCAGCGAGCACTTCGGGATGGAGATCTAAGCATGCGTATTCCACTTTCCTGGTTGCGTGAATTCGCACAGGTCCCAGCCGGTGCCACCGCCGAAGACGTAATGGCTGAACTGGTCAAGGTCGGCCTTGAGGAAGAGGCCGTGCACCGTCCCACCGACACCCTGTCCGGGCCCGTCGTCGTCGGCCAGGTGCTCTCGGTGGTCAAGGAGCCGCAGACCAACGGCAAAACCATCAACTGGTGTCAGGTCCGCGTTGTCCCCGAAGGCCAGCCCCAGACGCTGACCACCGAGGGCATCGACCCGTCGGGGGTGCAGGGCATCGTCTGCGGCGCCCACAACTTCGTCGAGGGTGACAAGGTGGTGGTCACCCTGCCGGGCGCCGTATTGCCCGGCGACTTCCACATCGCCGCCCGCAAAACCTACGGCCACGTCTCCGCCGGCATGATCGCCTCGGTGCGCGAACTTGGCATCGGCGACGATCACGACGGCATCCTGGTGCTCTCCACCCTCGGACTCGACCCGGAGGTGGGCTCCGATGCCATGGACCTGCTGGGTCTCTACGACCAGGCCGCCGAAATCAACGTCACCCCGGACCGCAGCTACTGCTTCTCGATCCGCGGCGTTGCCCGTGAGTACGCCCATGCCACCGGGACCGCTTTCACCGACCCCGCAGCCCAGGTCACCGCGCCCGCGGCTCTGTCCGGTGGTTACCCGGTCACCATCAGCGACGAGTCGCCGATCTACGGCAACCCGGGCTGTGACAGGTTCGTCGCCCGCACCGTCCGCAACGTCGATACGAGCCGTCCCACGCCGCCGTGGCTGGCCTCCCGGCTCCGGCTCGCCGGGATCCGTTCCATTTCCCTGCCCGTCGACATTTCCAACTATGTGATGCTCGAACTGGGTCAGCCCATTCACTGCTACGACCAGGACAAGCTCTCCGGCGGCATCGTCGTCCGGCGGGCAACGCCGGGGGAGACGCTCAAAACCCTCGACGACAAGGTCCGCAAGCTCGACGTCGAAGACCTCCTGATTGCCGACGGTTCAGGCGCCATCGGCATCGCCGGTGTCATGGGTGGCGCCGACACGGAGGTGTCCGACTCGACCGGCACGGTGCTGGTCGAGGCGGCCCACTTCGATGAAGTGTCGATCGCGCGATCACGCCGCCGCCACAAGCTGCCGTCCGAGGCCTCCAAGCGGTTCGAGCGTGGGGTGGACTGGCAGGTTGCCGGCATCGCCGCCCAGCGCGTGGTCGACTTGCTGGTCGAACTCGCCGGTGGTACCGCCGACGACGCCGGAACCGAGGTGGGCACCCAGCCCGACGCCGTCGTCATCGACCTGCCTGCTGGTTACGCGGCCAGCCGGATCGGCGTCGACTTCACCGACGAGCAGATCACCGGGGCCCTCACCGATTTGGGGGCCGTAGTGGAAGCGCACGACGGCGGTCACACCGTCACGGCGCCCAGCTGGCGGCAGGACCTGCAGATCAAGGACGACCTCACCGAGGAAATCGCCCGGCTGGTGGGCTACGACAAGATCCCGTCCCGGCTTCCCGTGGCACCTCCCGGCAGCGGCCTGTCCCGCGTCCAGGTGCAGCGCCGCCGCGTGCTGCAGGCGCTGGCCGACTCGGGCCTCACCGAGGTGCTCTCCTACCCGTTCGTGTCGCTGGACAGCAACAACACCTTCGGGTCCGCCGACGCGACGGAACAGCCCGCCATCAAACTGGCCAACCCCTTGAGCGCCGAACTGGGCTACCTGCGCCGCTCGGTGCTGCCCGGACTGATCGAAGTCGCCAAACGGAACCATTCACGTGGCTTCCGGGATCTGGCCCTGTACGAGGCGGGCCTGGTGTTCCTGCCGCAGGACGCCGTCGGCAGTCGTGACATTCCGCCGTTGGGTGTCCGCCCTTCCGAAGACATCCTTGACGGCCTCTATGACGGACTGCCCGACCAGCCGTTGACCATCGCTGCTGTCTTCACCGGCAACGACTCACCGGCAGGCGCCAACCATCAGCCACGCCCGTGGGACTGGGCGGATGCCCTGGACACGGTCCGGCTGATGGCCGACGTCGTCGGCGTCGACCTTGAGGTGACGCAGGGGGAGCACCAGGTGTTCCATCCCGGTCGCACGGCACGCATTTCGCTGCGCACCGGTGAACTGCTCGGCTATGCCGGCGAACTTCACCCGAAGCTTCTCGCCGCCCATGACCTGCCAGCCCGCACCGTGGCGCTGGAAATCAACGCCGACCTGCTGTTCGACGCCGCTCCGGATGTGATTGTCGCGAAGCACCTCTCGACCTTCCCTGCCACCACCCAGGATGTGGCACTGGTGGTCGACGGCGGGCTGCCGGCCGACGTCGTGCTCTCGACCCTGCGCGAAGGCGCGGGGGAGCTCCTTGAGGACGTGCACCTGTTTGACGTGTACGACGGCGCGGGAATTGAGGACGGGCGCAAGTCGTTGGCCTTCGCCCTGCGGTTCAGGGCACCGGACCGGACCCTGACCGCCGACGAGGCCAG
>NZ_ASZW01000223.1:0-9353 GCF_000468215.1 Arthrobacter sp. CAL618
CTGCGGGGCCGGCACTTTTCTGCGCCAGACGGCCTCTAACTAGGGGCGGATGATCACCTTGATGCAGCCGTCCTGCTTCTTCTGGAACTTCTCGTAGGCGGCTGGCGCCTCGTCGATGCCGATGGTGTGGGTCATCAGATCCATCACACCCAGCGGATCGGAGGGGTCCTCGACGATGGGCAGCAGTTCGTCGGTCCAGTTGCGCACGTTGCATTGCCCCATGCGGGTCTGGATCTGCTTGTCGAACATGTTCAGCAGGGGCATGGGGCTTGCTGTTCCGCCGTAGACGCCGCTGAGGGAGATGGTTCCGCCGCGGCGCACCGAGTCAATCGCAGCGTGCAGGACCGTGAGACGGTCGACCCCGGCGGTTTCCATTGCCTTCTTGGCGAGGGCTTCCGGGAGCATGTTGACCGCGTTCTGGGCAAAGGCGCCCAGTGGGGAGTCGTGGGATTCCATGCCGACGGCGTCCACTACCGCGTCCGGGCCGCGCCCGTCGGTCATTTCCCGCAGCTCGTCGCCGATATCTTTCGTGAAGTCGAGGGTCTCAATGCCGTGGCGTTCAGCCATCGCACGTCGTTCCGCGACAGGCTCGACGGCGATGACCCGCTGTCCGAAATGGCGTCCGATCCGTGCGGCGAACTGCCCCACCGGCCCGAGACCGAAGACGGCGAGGGTGCCGCCGTCGGGCACGTCAGCGTACTTCACGCCCTGCCATGCAGTGGGGAGGATGTCAGAGAGGTACAGGTACCGCTCGTCAGGTAGTTCGTGGCCGACCTTGACCGACCCGTAGTCGGCGTGGGGGACGCGCAGGAATTCCGCCTGGCCACCGGGCACCGAACCGTAGAGTTCGGAGAAGCCGAGCAGGCTGGCCCCGGAACCCTGTTCGCGGACCTGAGTGGTTTCACACTGCGACTGCAGCCCGCGGACACACATCCAGCAGTGACCACAGGAAATGTTGAACGGGATCACGACGCGGTCTCCAGGGCGCAGGTTGGTAACGGCGCTACCAACCTCCTGGACTATCCCCATTGGCTCGTGACCCAACACATCGTTCTTGTGCATGTAGGGGGTCAACACTTCGTACAAGTGCAGGTCGGACCCGCAGATTGCCGAGGAGGTGATGCGGACGATCGCGTCGGTGGGTTCCTGGATGACGGGATCCGGGACTTGTTCAACGCTGACGGTGCGACGGCCTTGCCATGTTACTGCCTTCATGATGCACACTCCAGTTGGTAGTAAGTAAGCTGACTATCTTTAGTATTGCTCTGATTGACCCGGATTGAAAGCCAAGTGGCCGATTGCCCGCCGGAGCCCTACGCTGACTTGGTGAAATATCTGCAGTCGCCCGCCGTTCGGGTTGGTCTCTCAATCTCGGTCGCCACGGGGCTGTACGGGCTTTCTTTTGGTGCGCTGTCAGTCACCTCGGGCTTCGACATCTGGCAGACCATGGCCTTGAGCCTGCTGCTGTTCAGCGGCGGCTCGCAATTTGCCTTCATCGGGGTGGTGGGAGGCGGCGGCACCGGGGCCGCGGCGATGACTGCCGCCTCGCTGCTGGGAATCCGTAATGCGGTGTATGGCATGCAAATGAACGCGCTGGTGCGGCCCACCGGCTGGCGACGGTTCGTGGCCGCGCAGGTCACCGTCGACGAGTCGGCAGCTACCGCGAGCGGGCAGACCGATCCGGACGAACGACGACGGGGGTTCTGGAGCGCGGGAATCGGTGTGTTCGTGTTGTGGAACATGTTCACCGTCGCCGGTGCGCTGCTCGGCGGCGCGCTGGGCGACCCGGCGCGCTGGGGCCTCGATGGTGCAGCAGTCGCCGCATTCCTGGGCCTGCTCTGGCCGCGGCTCCGAACCAGGGAGCCGGCCGCCATCGCTGTGGTCTGCGCGCTGGTCACGGTAGCGGTCGTCCCCGTGGTTGCCCCCGGGCTGCCCATCCTGATTGCCGCCGCGGTGGCCGGCGCAATCGGCTGGTTTGGTCATGGACGCCCGGATGAAGGTATGGAACCCGACATTGACCCCTACGCGGAGGAGAGAGAGCACCGATGAACCTGTGGTTCTGGATACTGCTGGCCTGCGCGCTTGCGTTTCTCACCAAACTCGCTGGCTATCTGGTTCCGGCCCGGTGGATGGATAACCCGCGGATGTCCCGGGTTGCCGGCACCCTGACCATTGGGCTCCTCGCATCGCTCACGGCCGTCAACACGTTCGCCTCGGGGCAGCAACTGGCCCTCGATGCCAGGATTGTGGCCTTGGCCGCTGCCGCGGTTGCGCTGCTGTTGCGCGCGCCATTCCTCGTGGTTGTTGTTGCCGGTGCAGTGGCGGCGGCGTTGGCGCGGCTTGCTGGGATGCCCTGAACCGGTGACGAGGTCAGCGTCCGACGACGACGGCGGCGGTCGCCTCCGCGATTGCTGCCTCTTCGTCGGTGGGCACAACGAGCACGGGGAACGCAGACTCCTCCGTGCTGATCTGGCGGAGGGCCGAGCTCTTCTTACGGTTCTCGGCGTCGTCGAGGTGGACGTTGAGCGCGCCCAATCTGTTGACCACGCGCTCGCGGAACTGCCAGGAGTTCTCGCCGATGCCGGCGGTGAACACCAGCGCCTGGGCGCCGCCGACGGCCACATGATATCCGCCGATGTACTTGGCGAGGCGGTAAGACGCGAGGTCAAGGGCTAGCTCGGCCCTGACCTCCCCGGCAGCCGCTGACTCCACGACTGAACGCATGTCGTTCTGCCCGGTCAACCCTTTCAGGCCGGATTCGCGGTTGAGGAGCTGGTCGAGATCATCGGCCGAGTAGCCTTCCCTGCTCAGGAACAGCAGGATCGATGGGTCGATGTCGCCGGAGCGGGTCCCCATCACCAGGCCCTCCAACGGTGTGAACCCCATGGAGGTGTCGATGCTGGCTCCCGACCTGACTGCGGTGATGGAAGCACCATTGCCCAGGTGGGCAATGATTCCGGTGAACTCGGAGGGCGCCAACCCCAGCAGGGCGGCTGCGTGGTGGGCGACATAGCCAATTGAGGTGCCGTGGAAACCATAGCGGCGGATCCCGAACCTGGTGTACAGCTCGTCGGGGACTGCATACCGCCAGGCTGGTTCGGGCAGGGTGCGGTGGAAGGCCGTATCAAAAACCGCGACCTGCGGCATGTTGGGCCATTTGGCGGTTATCGCCCGGATGCCCTGAACGTTTGCCGGATTGTGGAGGGGCGCCAAGGGGCTGAGGCGTTCAATGGATCTCGTGATCTCGTTGTCCACCAGGACCGGTTCGCTGAACCGTTCGCCGCCGTGCACCACCCGGTGGCCGACGGCGTCAATGCCCTGTCCCTGCAGCGCTACTTCAACATCGGCCGTCACCCGGTCAAGTGCCTCCTGGTGGTCGGCTGGACCGCCGTGGGTGGGATCGCCGATCCGCTCCACGGTGCCTTCGGCTAACCGTTCGCCGGATCCGGTGTCGCGTACCTGATACTTCAGCGATGATGAGCCCGAGTTGATGACAAGAATGATCATGGTGCCTCCTGCCTGAAACTCTACTGGAGGCTGCTGACGTCGTGCGGTGGCGTCCTTCAGCAGGCGACTGGCGCACCAGCAACAACCCATTTCCGATGTAGGTGGATGGCAAGTCGAGTAGCATCGGCGTATGGAAGCTACCGAGGTGGTCCGGCGGTATTGGTCGGCGGTGTGGAGCCGGGACTGGAACGCTGTTGGACGAACACTTGCCGACAACGTGGAGGTCTTCTGGCCCGTCACGCGCGAAATCATCCGTGGCAAGGACAACCTAGTTGCGGTGAATTCAGAGCATCCGAACGGCTGGAGCATTGACGTGTTAAATGTTTACGACGCTGGCGACGTCGTCGTGTCCGAGGTACAGGTGCCTCAGGAGGACGTTGGCATCTTCCGTGTTGTCTCGATTTGGACCGTCGCCGACGGCGTTATCACTTCAGGCCGCGAATACTGGACCCTCTACGGCGGGGAGGAAGGCCGCGACTGGCGGCGCAAATACAGCACCGTTGGCGACATTCCCTCCTGAGATCAGCGTCCGGTAAGCCGAACCAGTCGATCGCCTTTGCCAATCACTCTCCGGTGTCCTGCGCCTGGACGGCGGTGATTGCCACAGTGTTGACGATATCTTCAACGGTGCAGCCGCGGGAAAGGTCATTGACCGGCTTCCGGAGGCCCTGCAGCACCGGCCCCACAGCCACGGCGCCCGCCGACTGCTGGACTGCCTTGTACGTGTTGTTGCCCGTGTTGAGGTCGGGGAAGATGAAGACGGTAGCCTGACCGGCGACCGATGATCCGGGAAGCTTCGACTTCGCGACCGAGGCGTCGACGGCGGCGTCGTACTGGATCGGGCCCTCCACCGGAAGCTCTGGCCGCAATTCCCGCACCAGCTCAGTGGCTCGGCGTACTTCGTCCACTGCGCCGCCTGAACCTGATTCGCCGGTCGAGTAGGAAAGCATGGCCACCCGTGGATCCACGCCGAACTGCTCAGCGGTCTCCGCCGAGGCCACCGCAATATCGGCGAGCTGCTCGTCGTTGGGATTGGGGTTGACGGCGCAGTCGCCGTAGACCAGTACGCGGTCGCTCAGTAGCATCAAGAAGACCGAGGACACGATCTTTACACCCTCCTTGGTCTTCACGAACTCCAGCGCCGGCCGAATGGTGTTGGCGGTGGTGTGCGCCGCCCCAGAGACCATGCCATCCACTTTCCCGAGCTGCACCATCATGGTTCCGAAGTATGCGCCTTCGAGCATACGTTCCCGGGCATTTTCGATGGACACGCCCTTGTGGGACCGTAGCCGCACGTACTCGGCGGCGAACTCTTCGCGCAAATCGGACGTGGCCGGATCAACGAGGGTGAGCCCGGACAGGTCGATGCCCTGCCCCGCCGCGAGCTCGCGGATCTTCGTCTCTGGCCCGAGAATGGTCAGATCGCAGACGTCCCGGCGGTGCAGGATCTCGGCGGCCCGAAGGATCCTCAGGTCCTCCCCCTCGGGGAGAACGATGTGGCGACGCTGGGACCGTGCCCGCTCGATCAGGTCGTGTAGGAACCGCAGCGGCGTCATGGTGAGCGCCCGGGGGAGTTCAAGCCGCTCAAGAAGCTCCTTCTCATCGACCTGGCGGGCCCAGGCGCCGAGGGCCGCCGCCGCCTTGCGCTTCAACCCGGTCGCAATTTCCCCGCGCACCTCACTGACCCGCCGTGCTGCGGTGTAGGTGTCATCGTCGAGTGTAAAAACGGGGAAGGGCGCTTGCGCCAGCAGGGAAAGGATCGTGGAATCAGGGGCGAGACCACCGGTGAGGATCAGACCGGAGGGCACGGGGAATTCCGGTGAGAAGGAGGACGCAAGGGTTGCCACCATGACGTCGGCCCGATCTCCGGGGACGATCACCAGGGCCCCGTCGGTGAGCTTATGAAGAAAGTTTCCGACGTTCATAGCGGCGACCTTGATCGACGCGACGTCCCGTTCAAGGGTGGGGCTACCCGCAATCTGCCGGGCCCCGAGCGCGCGGGCTACCTCGCCGACGGTGGGCCGGGAAATCTCCGCAAGTTCCGGAATGACATACACGGGACGCCCGGACCGCCCGGGGCGGACCTGCGAGCTGATCTCAGCGACGGCGTCGTCCGCCGCCCGGTTGACCATCATGGCCAGCAGCGAAACCTGCGCGGCGTCCAGTTCGCGGCGGGCGACGTCGACGGCGTCGGCCGCTTCGGACACGGACATCTCCTTGGCGTTCACAACCGCCAGCACCATGGCGCCGAGATTGTTGGCGAGCCGAGCGTTCAGGTCGAACTCGAGCGGGGCGTCGTGCCCGCTGAGGTCGGTGCCTTCGACGATGATGACGTCGCAGTCCCGCGCGATCTCGCTGTAAATAGCGACGCACCGGGTGTCGATTTCTTCCCGCTGGCCTTTGACCAGGAGGGCCCGCGCCTCGGTGCGGGTGAGACCGCCGCGGGCGCGTGCCGGCGGAAGATCGAATGAGCGCTGCATCAGGTTGACCATCGGGTCCGCTTCCACGTCATCGCCTTCAACGATGGGCCTGAAGAACCCGACCCGGTCCGAATGCCGGTGGAGCATGTCCGCCAACCCCAGAGAGATGAGGGACTTACCTGAGCCTTCAGTCATGGCACTGACATATATTCCGCGAGTCATTGCCCCATCCTGCCAAACGGTGGACGACCTAGCCATGACGGCGGGCACATCCGGAGATTTTATCTCGCTGGCTCAGCACCAATCTTGCTGCAACCCCTTCCGCTGGGGTGCCGATATGCCAGACTTGGACCATGCTTGTAGCCTTCTCAGTTGCCCCAGCCGGAACCGGTGCCACCACGGCGGAGAACGCGGATGGTTCGGTCCACGACGCAGTGGCCGAAGCCGTCAGGATTGTCCGCGACTCGGGCCTGCCCAACCAGACGGATTCCATGTTCACCACGATCGAGGGTGAGTGGGATGAGGTGATGGACGTGATCAAGCGGGCCACCGCAGCAGTCGGCAAGTACGGCAGCCGCGTCTCACTGGTATTGAAGGCGGACATCCGCCCAGGCTATTCGTGTGAGCTGACCGGAAAAGTGGAACGCCTCGAGCAGGCCATTGACGAGATGGACGAGTACCAGGGCCATTCATGACTGGGTGGGCCGCTGTCGAACGTTATCTGGTGGACACGGTGGTCCAACCGGATGAGGCGCTGACCGGGGCAGTTGACGCGACTGCCGCTGCGGGGATGCCCGCCATCGAAGTCACCCCCACGCAGGGGAAATTCCTGATGCTGCTGGCACGGATTCAGGGCGCACGGCGGATCCTCGAAATTGGCACCCTCGGCGGATTCAGCACCATCTGGCTGGCCCGGGGCGTGCCCGACGACGGTCTGGTTGATACCTGCGAGTACGAGCAGGCCCACGCCGAGGTGGCCCGCCAGAACCTGGATCAGGCAGGTGAGGGCCATAAGGTCACCATCCACGTGGGTGCAGCGCTCGACACCCTTCCCACTCTGACCGGACCCTACGACCTGTTCTTCATTGATGCCGACAAAGCGAACAACCCGCGTTACCTGGACTGGGCGATCAGGTTGTCCCGGCCAGGCAGCGTGATCGTCCTCGACAACGTGGTGCGCGGTGGAACCGTCCTTGAGACGAACGGTGATGACGCGGTGCGGGGCACCCGGGAAGCGCTGGAACTGCTGGGCAGCCACCCCCAACTGGAGGCAACCGCTATCCAGACCGTCGGGTCCAAGGACTGGGACGGGTTTGCGGTGGCCGTGGTCGTTGCCGCCGCGGCATAAACTGGGCGGGTGATTTTTTCCATCCGCCGGGCGTCGCCCGACGACGCAGAAACCTACTCCCGCACCCACCTGCAGGGCCTGCACGAGACCTATGCGCAGATCATGCCACCCCAGTTTCACGCGTACTACGACGCCGAACTGCCTGCCCTGATCGCCAAGCGGCGGGCTGCGCTCGAGGCCGGTGCCTCCAGTTGGGTGGCGTTCGATGAGGCTGGGACGGCCGTGGGCATCGCAACGTCGGGGCCGGGCCGGGATGAGGATCGTCCCGACTTCGAATTGCACCACATTTACACCCTCGCCGCGTCCCACGGCACCGGGTTGGGCCAGCGGCTTTTGGATACCGCCATCGAAAACCGGGCCGCCTACCTGTGGATTCTCAACGGGAACCCGCGGGCCGAACGCTTCTATCGGCGGAACGGCTTCGAACCGGACGGCACGGACACTCTCTGCGGGCCCACCTGGCACCACCGGCCGATGTTCCGGATGCACCGCCAGTAATGGTGGCCATCCGGGCGGCTAGCATGGCACCTATGCCCATATTCCTGGTTCGGCGCGCCCTTCCCGACGACGACGAACTCCTCGGAGTGGTGCTCGCCCGCTCAACCCGGGATGCCGGCATGATCGCCGACGGGCTGACCACTCCTAAGGTGGGGCGGCAGTAATGGGACGGCAGAGACCGGCCCGGCCCGGCGACCCGAAAGCCCAGCCCGATCAGGGCGACTCAGGACCGGTTGCCGGAACCTACGACATTGACACCGGCACCTGCGAAGTGGAACCCGACCCGTTCAACCCCAACGGCTGGATCCTCAAGGTCAACGGAGTACCCAGTTCGCACATCGATCTCAGCGACCCGTTGCGCCTGGACTTCGAATACATGAGGTGGATCGCGGCACTGGTCGAATCCCAGCGACGCGACGGCGGGCCCCTGCGGGCGCTCCACCTCGGCGGCGGAGCCTGTTCGCTGGCGCGGTACTTCGCCGCATCGGTACCGGAGGCTCGTCAGGTGGTGGTGGAACTCGATAGCAGACTTGCCGGGTTGGTGCGGGACTGGTTTGACCTCCCGCGTGCCCCGCTGGTGCGCATCAGGGTGGGCGAAGCCCGCGAGGTAACGGAATCCCTCACCGCCGGAAGCCGCGATCTGATCATCCGCGATGTTTTTGCGGGCAGCAAAACCCCACGGCCGTTGACCACCCTTGAGTTCACCCAGCACGCCAAGAGGGTGCTCAGTGAAAACGGCCTCTATCTGGTCAACTGCGGTGACTCACCGGACCTCGCCGGCGCCCGCCGGGAGGCGGCCACCATCGGTGAGGCATTTACTTACACAGCAGTGATCGCTGACCCAGCCATGCTGAAGGGACGACGGTATGGCAACGTCATCATCGCCGGCAGCGAGACACCACTGGATCAGGATCCGGGGCTGGCTCGCGTGCTGCTGGGTGGGGGAGTACCAGCTCAGGTGTGGGACGACGCCCGGGTGCGGAAGTTCAGCAACGGCGCGCAGGTCCTCCACGATCAGTGACCCTGCAGCCGGGCGAAGGTAGTCAGAACCGGATCGCGGATCTGCCCAGCAGGTGATCTTCGTAGGCTGCAGTAGCATCGCGGAGGGCCGCAACAACCACAGCTACGGCTGGCTGCCGCAGTGAATCCGGTCTGGCGACCAGCCAGTAGCNGAGCCGCTCGGCGATCTCGGCAGGAAGAAGACGGACCAGATCATCATGCCGGTCTGCCATGAAACAGGGCAGGAGCCCAATCCCGGCGCCAGCCCGGGTAGCCTCCACATGGACAAAGACATTGGTGGAACTGAGCGAATCCTTCATCGTCGGCAGTAACCGCCGAGGGGTGTCGAGACTGTCCACCTGCAGCATCGAATCAATGAAGTAGACCAACTGGTGCTCAGCTGCCTCGACGACACTGCGCGGGGTGCCCCATTCGGACAGGTACTCCCGGGAGGCGTAGAGGCCCAGCATGTATTCACCCAACCGGAACGCCTCAGCGCGATGCACCTGAGGTTCACCGACCACCACCTCAAGATCAAGTCCGCTGCGGGTCTGCGAGGCGCGGCGAGTGGCGGCGACTAT
>NZ_ASZW01000224.1:0-10674 GCF_000468215.1 Arthrobacter sp. CAL618
CCCGCCGCAGCCTGGCGAACGCTGGCGCGGCGATGTAGGCGCTGAATCCGTCGGTGGCGCTCATCCGGACGACGCCGGTTACCGGGGCGTCGTCGTCGCCGTCGGCCAACCCATTCACCGCTGATGCGACCCGCTCAGCTGCGGCGACCGCTCGAAAACCCAACTCGGTGAGCTCCCACCCACCGCTGGCCCGAACCAGGACATGACCGCCGAGGCTTTTCTCCAGGGCAGCGATCCGCCGGGACACAGTCGTGTGGTTCAGCTCCAGCGCCTCGGCGGCAGTAGTGAACCGGCCGCTGCGGGAGACGGTCAACAGAATCAACAGGTCGCTGGGGTTGGGAAAGCTCATATCTGCATTTTCGCAGTATCGAGGTGCGGAGTTGGTCATTGAAGCGGTCAACATCTGCAGCAATACTCAATGAGGTTGTTCCTGGGGTGACGCCTGTCACAGTACCCAGTAGGCATAGTGTCACCGTCGACACAGAAGGAGAAAGCCATGAGCGTCAATCAACGCTCCACCCAGTCCGGCCCGCAGGGAACCCCGGGGCGCGACCGTACCGACGAGTCAGGTCTGAAAAAAGTTGGCGCAGCCTCGATGGTCGGGACAGTTGTCGAATGGTACGAGTTTTTCCTCTACGCCACCGCCGCCACCCTGGTCTTCGCGGTGGTGTTCTTCCCCAACGCGGCGACCCCGCTCGATGGGATCATCGCAGCGTTCCTGACCTACGCCGTCGGCTTCATCGCCCGTCCGCTCGGCGGGATCTTCTTCGGCCAGATTGGAGACAAGCTCGGCCGCAAGCACCCTCCAGGTGACCATCATCCTGGTCGGTGTAGCGACCTTCCTGATGGGCTGCCTTCCGGGCTACAACACGATCGGGTACTGGGCTCCGGCCCTGCTGGTAGTCCTGCGCTTCGTGCAGGGCTTCGCCGTCGGCGGTGAATGGGGTGGCGCCGTTCTGCTGGTTGCCGAGCACAGCCCCAACAAGTCCCGCGGGTTCTGGGCCAGTTGGCCGCAGGCGGCTGTCCCCGTCGGCAACCTCCTGGCAACCGTGGTTCTGCTGACCATGTCGTTCATCCTTCCCGAAGACGAATTTCTGGCCTGGGGCTGGCGGGTAGCGTTCTGGCTATCAGCGGTCATCGTGGTCATTGGTTACTACATCCGGACGCACGTCAGTGAAGCGCCGATCTTCCTTGAGGCACGTGAACAGGTTGAGCGCGAGAAGTCGATCAACTACGGGGTCCTCGAGGTAGTTAAGAAATACCCCAGGGGAATCCTGGGCGCCATGGGCTTGCGCTTTGCCGAGAATATTCTTTACTACATCATTGTCAGCTTCTCGATCGTCTACCTGAAGACCGTCCATGAATACGACACCAGCCAGCTCCTCCTCGCGCTGCTGATCGCCCACGTGGTCCACTTCCTGGTGATTCCCCAGGTGGGCCGGCTGTCTGATCGTTTCGGCCGCAAACCTGTCTACCTTGCCGGAGCGATTCTCGGCGCCACCTGGGCGTTCTTCGCCTTCCCGATGTTTGACACCCAGAACCCAGTGATCATCATCCTGGCGGTCACCATCGGCCTGTGCTTCCACGCCCTGATGTATGCGGGACAGCCAGCCATCATGGCTGAAATGTTCCCCACCCGCATGCGGTATTCGGGGGTTTCCCTCGGCTACCAGGTGACATCGATTATTGCCGGGTCGATGGCGCCGATCATCGCGACGGCCATCCTTCAGGAGACCGGTTCCTGGGTGGGGGTTGCGCTCTACGTCCTGGGTGCGTGTGTGGTGACCGGCATCGCCGTCGTCACCCTAAAGGAAACCAAAGGAATCTCACTGCGCGACGTCGACGCCGCGGACGCGGAGCGCCACGGCATCCCGGTTCCGAACGGTACTGCCTGATGGCATCCACACAGGTGAAGATGCCAGCCCAGCCACCAACCCAGCGGACGGTTGAGGCGGCACGTCCGGGCAGAACTACCAGCGCGCAGCCGCTCGCCGGGCGCCGGGCGCTCGTGACCGGCGGTGCCAGCGGGATCGGAGCGGCTACCGTCCGGGCGTTTGCCGCTCAGGGTGCGCATGTGACCGTCGCGGACCGCGATGGCGACGGTGCCGCCGCGCTGGCCGAGGAAGTGAATGGCGAATCGTGGACCGTGGACCTGCTGAGTACCGGGGAGCTTGAGGACCTCAGCCTCGACGTCGACATCCTCGTCAACAACGCCGGTATCCAGGCGGTACAGCCAATCCACAAGTTTGACCCAGCCGACTTCCGACGGATCCACACGCTGATGTTGGAGGCACCCTTCCTGCTGATCCGAGCCGCGCTGCCCGCGATGTACGACAGAGGCTTCGGCCGGATCATTAACCTGTCCTCAATCCACGGGCTGCGGGCGTCGCCGTTCAAGGCGGCCTACGTGTCGGCGAAGCACGGGTTGGAGGGCTTGTCCAAGGTGACGGCGCTGGAGGGTGGCGAGTACGGCGTCACCAGTAACTGCGTGAACCCCGGATATGTCCGCACCCCGCTGGTCGAAAACCAGATCACTGACCAGGCGCGTCTGCACGGGATCTCCGAGGAAGACGTGCTGTCCACCATCATGCTCACGGAAAGTGCCATCAAACGGATGGTCGAACCGGAAGAAGTGGCAGCTCTGGTGTGCTGGCTGGCGTCCGACGTGGCAGGCATGGTGACTGGTTCGTCGTATGTGATGGACGGGGGCTGGTCCGCGCGCTGACGGTCAGCCTGGGCTGGCCCCTACCGCGGGACCAGCCCAGGACTATCGCAGACCCAGCGCCAGTTCGATCGGTCCAATACCGAAAAACACCACAAATGCGCCCGCCACAACCCACATCAGGGGGTGAATTTCCCGGGCTCGACCCTGGAAGGTGCGGACCAGCACATAGGCAATGAACCCGGCGCCCAGGCCGTTGGCAATCGAGTACGTGAACGGCATCAGGATGAAGGTCAGGAACGCGGGGATCGCAACCCCCCAGTCCTGCCAGTCGATGCGGCCTACCTGTGCCACCATCATGAACCCAACGACGACGAGCGCCGGCGCCACGGCTTCGAACGGCACCAGGGAGATCAGGGGGGTGAAGAACATCGCCAGCAGGAACAATACGCCGGTGACGATGTTGGCGATACCGGTGCGGGCGCCTTCACCGATACCAGCTCCCGATTCGACGTAGATCTGGTTTGAGGACACCGACCCGGCACCGCCGGCGACGGCGCCGAGGGCATCGACCACCAGGACCCGGTTGACGCCGGGAATGTTGCCCTTCTTGTCCACGAGCTTTGCCTCGTTGGCGAGGCCCACCATGGTGCCCATGGCGTCGAAGAAGATGCTCAACAGGATGGTGAACGTGAGCAGCAGGGCCGCGGTCGCCCCGATGGTGCTGAAGGCGCCGAACAGGCTCACGTTGCCGATCAGTGACAGATCAGGAACTCCCACCCAGGCCCCGGTCGGAAGTTCGGGGACCACCAGGGACCAGCCCTGGGCGTTGGTGCCGTCCGGGCCAACGCTTGGCCCGACGTCGGCCACTGCTTCAATGCTGACGGCGAGAATGGTTGAGGCAATGACACCGATCAGGATCCCGCCTCGCACCTTGCGGACCACCAACGCGATGGTCAGAATCAGACCGAAGACAAACACCAGGGTGGGCCAGCCCAGCAGCGCGCCTTCGAAACCGAGGCCCACTGGCACTGTGGTTTGAGCGACATCCGGCACCCGCCTGACGAACCCAGCATTGACGAGTCCGATGAGCGCGATGAAGAGGCCGATACCGACCACAATCGCGGTTTTGAGGCTTTCAGGGACTGCGTTGAATACTGCGGTCCGGAATCCGGTGAGAACCAGGATGAGCATGGTGAGGCCGGCCAGCATCACTAGACCCATGACCTGCGGCCAGGTGAGTTCAGGGTTGGTGGCGACGGTGATGGCCACGAAGGCGTTGACGCCGAGGCCGGTCGCGAGGGCAAACGGGTACTTGGCCCAGGCGCCCATCACGATCGTCAGGATTCCTGCGACCAATGCCGTCACGGCTGCGACCCGTTCGAAGCCCAGCTCGGCGCCCGATGAATCGGCCCCGGCAAGGATCAGCGGGTTGAGGACAACGATGTAGCTCATGGCGAAGAAAGTTGCCACTCCGCCGCGGATCTCCCGGGACATAGTGCTACCGCGGTGGGTTACTTCGAAATAGCGGTCCAGTACGGAACCCTTTTTGAGCATGGTCATTCCTCGAACGGTGGGGGGTGTGGTCTGCGGATCGAGTCTATCCGCTCGACGCCGGGTGCGCCGCTTCTCCCAGCGTGCTGACAGGCCCGCCACGTAGAGTTGACACATGAGTACTACCTACCCCGCTGCACGCTCCGTCGTCGATCATTCGTTCCTGAGGGTCGCCGCCCTACTGGCCGCGATGTTGCTGGTGGCCTTGATGACTGTCCTCGGGTCCGCCCCGGCAGCCAATGCCCATGACGAGATGACCGGCAGCACCCCTGAGCCAGGGGCGAGCGTCGAGATGCTTCCCGAGGTGGTGGAGTTGACCTTCTCCAATGTGCCGTCGGGGATTGGGTCGGAGGTCGAGGTCCTCGACGCGAACGGCGAGAATTGGGCCGAAGGTGACGTGGCAATCATTGACCGGGTGGCCAGCCAGCCGCTCCGCGCTGATGCGCCAGCGGGTGAATACACAGTGAACTGGCGGGTAGTCTCCTCGGATTCCCATCCCATTGAAGGCAGCTTCGCGTTCACCGCGACGGCAGGCGGGGCCGCGCAGCCCCCGGGCGCCGCTGCCAACACCCAGGGGCCAATTGAAATCGAGGAGTCAGAGCAGGCTGCACAGGGTGATTTCCCGTGGAGCATCGTGGTGATGGTCGTGGTCCTGATCGCGCTGGCCGTGGTCCTGGCCGTAACCGCCCGGAAGAAGCTACGTCAAGGCGCCGACGCTTAGCTCTGCTGTGAAGTTGTAGGGCCAAAATTCATTCGCAAAAGCCATCATTCTTACCGGAGCTTATTAGGTCGCTATTTGCATTGCTGTCGGCAAACGGGCGCCCTCGTATATAACGAAAGAACATCGATTCGCTGGCATGAATCAGCTGGCTACTCCTTCTTTAAAAATCCCTGAGTTCATCGGGATCGGACGCCCTCCGACGGTTCGGGTCGGCCCTGAAGCAGCGTGCCTGGAAGTCGGTCTTGAGGTGCCAGGCGGGGTTTTTCCGCGTCCGGGACGAGCTGTCACCGGTATATTGGGTTACTCAATACCGCCGATAGTGATCGCCGAATTTGGATTAGGGCAATTGTTGCCCGTCCGTTGTCTGCAAATGTGCAGACCTATTTTCCGATTTTGTAGCGGTGCAGAGGGGTAGCAATCTTTTTGCCTTAGCCTCTTTGAGCCAGTGCACCTTGTGGTGCCATTCAGCGTTCCGTAGCAAGTGTAAATTGAGCTGCCGCAGGCTGCGCAAATCAAAAGCAACGTAGAGCGAGGAGCAAGATAACTGTGCCAGTCATTGAGGCCCGCGAGGTCTATAAGGTCTTCGGACACAGGCCCGAACGTGCCGTCGATCGGATGCGGGCTGGCGCTAGCCGCGAGGACCTCCGCAAGGACAACCTGACCCCGGCCGTTATCGACGCCAGCTTTGACGTCGCCGAGGGCGAAATCTTCGTGGTGATGGGCTTGTCCGGGTCCGGAAAGTCGACGCTGATCAGGATGGTGAACGGCCTTCTGATGCCGACTGCAGGCACGATGAAGGTCGCCGGTGAGGACATCACCCGGTTGAAGGGCAAGGACCTCCGGCGTGTGCGGAGGGAGAAGGTCAGCATGGTTTTCCAGCATTTCGCGCTCCTTCCCCACCGCACAGTTGGTGAGAACGCCGCCTACGGGCTGAAGGTGCAGGGGCTGAACCGGTCTGAACGTGAGAAAAAGGCTGAGGTGGCCTTGCAGATGGTCGGCCTTGAGGGCTGGGGCGGGTCACTTCCGGGAGAACTCTCCGGCGGGATGCGGCAGAGAGTGGGTCTGGCACGGGCTCTTGCAGCCGGGACCGACGTCATGCTGATGGATGAGGCGTTCAGCGCACTCGATCCGCTCATTCGACGCGAAATGCAGGACCAGTTGGTTGACCTGCAGCACCAGCTTGGCAAAACCATCCTGTTCATCACCCACGACCTCAACGAGGCGATGCGCCTGGGCGACAGGATAGCGATGATGCGCGACGGGCGGATTGTGCAGATCGGCACCACTGAACAAATCCTCAACGACCCTGCCAACGACTACGTTGCGAAGTTCGTGCAGGACGTGGATCGCACTCGGGTGCTCACCGCATCGGCCGTGATGGAGCAGCCCGTCGCACTGCTCGGCAGCGAACAGGGCCCACGCGCCGCACACAAGCTTCTCCGCGAGCACCAGCTGTCCAGCCTGATGGTTGTCGGATGGGACAAGACCCTGCACGGGATCGTGCATGAGCACGACGTTGCCGCCGCCGTCGCAAAGGGCACAGACAATCTTGACGGACTGCTTCGCTCCGCGGCGACGGTCCGCCTTGACACCCCACTCGCCGACCTAATGACAGCCGCTGCTGAAAGTGTCGTGGCACTCGCAGTCGTCGATGACCGGGGGCGGCTAAGCGGTGTGATTCCGCGGGTTACGCTCCTCAATGCCCTGGGCGACCCCAACGCGACAGTTGAGCATGTTGGACCCGATCAGGAGGTAATGGCGTGAGCCTGATGACCAGCCGCACCGACGGTGAAATTGTGCCCCGCATTCCTGTCGGCGAAGGGATCGAGACCGTCTTCGACTGGGTCGACGACAATCTCGGCGGGTTCTTCCAGGCAGTACGTGACCTCGTTCTCGGTGCCACCGACGGACTGGCTGACCTACTGAACTCCCCGGCGCCCCTCGTGCTTGTGGCCTTGTTATCACTACTGGCCTGGTTGGTGAAGGACTGGAAGTTCGCCGTCGTGTCATTCGTGGGTTTGGCCTTCATCATCAGCGTTGATCAGTGGGAAAACGCGATGACAACGTTGGCTTTGGTCCTCATCGCCACCTTCATCGCGCTCGTGATCGCTATTCCACTCGGCATCGCGGCAACGAAATCCGCTGCGGTGAGTAACGCGATCCGCCCGGTAATGGACCTGATGCAAACCATGCCAGCCTTCGTCTGGCTGGTGCCCGTGGTGACGCTGTTCAGCATCGGTCCCGCCGGTGGTGTGGTTGCGACAGTCATCTTCGCCCTGCCGCCGGGAGTGCGCCTGACCGAACTAGGTATCCGTCAGGTCGATTCCGAGGTGGTCGAGGCCGGACATGCGTTCGGCAGCACACCAGGACACATCCTGCGCGGCATCCAGATCCCCTTGGCGCTACCGACGATCATGGCCGGCGTCAACCAGGTAATCATGCTTGCACTCTCGATGGCGGTCATCGCCGGGCTCGTGGGCGCCGGCGGCCTCGGCGGTGCCGTCACCTCCTCGATCGCGCAACTCGATATCGGTCTGGGCTTCGAAGCCGGATTGTCGGTGGTGGTCCTCGCGATCTTCCTCGACCGGGTCACTGCTGCCGTCGGAGATGGTAGATCAGACCGTGACCGCCGCGTTCTCGGCGCCCTGGGTCGGTTGTTCGGTCGTCCCGAAAACAAGCCAGTTCCGCTCGCCACAAAATCTTGACCCTCCAACCAATCCTCGGGCGCCGGTTTAGAAGGCGCCCTCCGATGAATAAGGAAAGAAGATCAATGACTAACAAATTACGTACCCGCCGGGTCGGAGTACTTGCTGCACTGATGACTGTTGCGCTCGGCGCAACAGCATGCGGTGGATCGGATGCCCCAAGCGACGAGGGATCCGAAGCAGCGGCCCAATCCATCACGCTGGGTATCATCCCCTCCTGGACCGACGGGCTGAGCACCGCCTACCTCTGGGAGAACATCCTTGAAGCCGAAGGCATCGACGTCGAGATTCAGGAATTGAGCGAGGCCGCGCCGCTCTACACGGGCCTCTCCAACGGAGATGTCGACGTTTACCCCTCGGGCTGGTCCGAAGCGACGCACGCCGAGTACATGGAAGAGTATGGCGACGACATTGAGGATCTTGGCGCCTACTACGACAACGCCAAACTGACTTTCGCCGTGCCGGAATACACCGATATCGATTCGATCGCGGACCTGACCGGGAACGCCGACATGTTCGACGGCCGGATCGTGGGTATCGAACCAGGAGCCGGCCTGACGGCGGTGACCAAGGACAGCGTTATGCCAACGTATGGCCTTGAGGAGGACTACGAGCTGGTTGAGTCATCCACGACGGCGATGCTGACGGAGCTGCAAAGCGCCGTCGATGCCGAGGAGGACATCGTGGTGACCCTGTGGAAGCCGTTCTGGGCCAACAGTTCCTTCCCTCTGAAGGACCTCGAAGACCCTGAGGCAGCGCTTGGCCCGGTAGAAGGACTGCACACGTTGGCGCGTACCGGATTCACCGAGGACTTCCCCGAGATCGCCGAAATGATGACCAACTTCAAGCTGGACGACGACCAGTACGGTCAGCTTGAGAACCTCGTTGTCAACGAGTTTGGGTCGGGCCAAGAGGCTGAAGCCGTCGAGCAGTGGCTTGAGGAAAACCCTGACTTCATTGATGGGCTCAAGGGCTAACCCTCTCGATATCCCCAAGGGCTACCGCCTGTTGACGGGAGGNCCCGTCGTCGTCGGTGGCCAGATGGGCGCGTGGCCAGGGGAGGGCCTAGGCGCCGAGTGCCCGGGTCGGTGGCAGCCGTAGCGGAGGGTGCTGAACAATCGCAGCACTGACCAGTTTCGCTTGCCTGACAATTTCTCGGGTGCTGGGGCTGAGCAGCTCGCCGACTCCCACCAGATGCAGGCCAATCGCCCGCGCTGCAGCCTTGAGGTCGTTGCCAACCGCCAGACCAAGCGACAGCAGGAACCGCCGCAACTGGTTCTGCGGGTACTTGGTCAGCACCACATGGTCGGCCAGTAGCACGCCGCTTCCGGTTTGGACCGCCCATTTCTTGGACCCGAGCACAGGGGTGGGCAACAACTTCGAATGGCCCACCACGCACAAATTCTCGGCGATGGTGCTGTGCCGGATGTCCAATGAATGGCTGCTCGCATAACCGCGCAGCAGCCGAAGCAGCTCTGTTCGTTCCGATAGGGACACCGAGTCGGTCATCACCGTACGGGACAGCTGACCGGTATCGAGCGGGTCCATGCATTCCACAACGATTGACTCGATACCCCGACGACTGAGTTCGCTGGCCACAGCCAATCCCGAAAGACCCGATCCAATGACGACCGTGGTGGTGAGCTCCGCACCGCCGTGCACGTCTGAGCGCGAGGCACCGGTTCCGGGCGACGGTGAACTCACAGGGTAGACCTCCGAAAGGGAAGGGTTAGTTCCGCACAGCCCGGCGCCTCTTCCGGGCTGTGCGGACACTTGGCTGCGAACGGGTCAACCAAGCGCATTTCGTTACGCCTGAGCAAAATGTGGCTCATTCAAGTAACGATTTCTCGAAGCCTATATAACTTTGACCACGGTGAATAGTCCTATGCGGAAGAGTAAGGTTTGAAATAGTTTGGCGGCGATCGAGGATCGCTGATCCGGCGCCGGTAGTTGTGACCGCAGGGAGGCAGGGCCATGGAAAAGGCACAGTCTGAAAATGGTGTGAACAGTCTCTACGGCAGCGGCATTGTGGTGGGGGTGGACGGCTCTGATCAGAGCCAGTGCGCCCTGGTCTGGGCGGCCCATGAGGCGGCGCGTCGAGGTACCCGCCTCAGCGTCGTCACCGCCTATACGGTGCCGGTGTTCGCGGCCTCAAGCATGGATGCCGGGTACGCCACAATTGACGACGCCGTCATCCGTGAGGGTGCGGAGGCGGTGCTCAAACAGGCAGTCGAACGTCTCCAGGGACTCCCCGTGGATATTGATCCACGGGTGGAGGCCGGAGACGCTGCGGGCGTCCTCCTGGAGCTGTCCGAGGAAGCCGAACTGATCGTCGTTGGGTCCCGTGGCAGAGGAGGTTTCGTCGGGCGCCTCCTGGGCTCGGTCAGCAGCGCGGTCCCGGCCCACGCAAAATGCCCGACGGTCGTTATCCCCCTCTGCGCCGCACGTCGGCTCACTGAAGCGGGAGTCGAGCCGCCGAAGGGGAAGGGGGAGCCGGGACCCACGGCAGACCAGGTGGAGCAGGTTGTGGTGGTGGGAGTGGACGGCTCGGAGCAGGCGCGGATGGCGTCGCTTGCTGCCGCGGAGCAGGCCGTATCCAGAGGGATGCCACTGCGGGTGGTCTGCTCGTTGCCGCCCTTCACCGGATCCCTTGCCTGGGTTCCCGCACCGTTGGACCGTGAAGCCCTCCACGCGGACATCCGCATCTCGCTGAACGCAGGAAGGGAGTGGCTGCAGAGCCACTTTCCGAGCCTTGAGATCTCAGTAGAGCTGCTCGACGGTCCACCGGTTGAGGTGCTGATCGAGAGTTCGCGGACGTCCGAGCTGCTGGTAGTCGGCACCCGGGGACGTGGCGGGTTTGCTGGAATGCTGCTCGGCTCCACCAGCCAGGGTGTTCTCCATCACGCGAAGGGCCCCGTGCTGGTTGTTCCGGATGGCAATGATCCACGGTTGCTTGACCGGGAGAACTTCGGGCCGATGGTGGCCCCAACCAGCTAGTTCAAATGCCGTCAGTTCTTTGTGCCGGGCGGTGA
>NZ_ASZW01000224.1:10684-11069 GCF_000468215.1 Arthrobacter sp. CAL618
GAGGCCCGGCACAAAGAACTAGAACCTTGCGACCAGCGGGTACAGGTTCGGCATGCCGCCCATGTGCGCCAGATCGGTCACGAGAATTCCCTGCGATTCGTTGAGCGCGTTCACTACCCTGTTGTTCCCGATGTAGATGCCAACATGGTAGAAATTCCCTGGCGATCCCCAGAACACCAGGTCACCCGCCTGAGCCTGTGCCAGCGGGACATGGTTGGAGCTGGCTGCATATTGTGCGGTGGCTACCCGTGGCAGGGAGATACCGGCAGAGGCGAATGCCTGCTGCACGAGTCCCGAGCAATCGAATCCCCGCGGTCCTGCACCGCCCCACTGGTAGAAGTGTGGGGAACCAGTCTTGGACATGGCGTAGCTGATCGCGGCCGAC
>NZ_ASZW01000225.1:0-16541 GCF_000468215.1 Arthrobacter sp. CAL618
CCCCACCATCGAGTCAACACAAAGAGCCGATTTTCGACGTGAAACCCGTTATCTGGGTTGACTCGATCCGGAACTGAAGGAGTTTGCATGAGTACCCTGTTCACCAAGATCATCGACGGCGACATTCCGGGGCGCTTCGTCTGGAAGGACGACGACGTCGTCGCGTTCCTCACGATCGCTCCGCTCACCGACGGGCATACCCTGGTGCTGCCCCGTCAGGAGGTGGCGCACTGGGTGGAGGCGGAACCTGAGCTGCTGGGCAAGGTGATGGCGGTCGCCCAGACCATCGCGAAGGCGCAAACCACCGCGTTCTCGGCGAAACGGGTGGGAGTGCTGATGGAGGGGTACGAGGTACCGCACCTGCACGTCCATGTCTGGCCGACGCAGAGCGCCAGCGACTTCGACGTTCACGCGGTCGACCACAACCCGGATCCGGCCCGGCTCGACGCCAACGCTGACGCGCTGCGGGGAGCCCTGCGGTCGGCCGGGCACGGCGAGCACGTACCAACCGACGGATAGCGGCAGCCTTTAGCTACCCGGTCGAGCCCACCCCGGTGCGCTGCGCGGCCATGGCCTCGCCGATGGCCGCACGGATCCGCTTCTCCGAAACGGTGTACGCGGTGCCGAGCTCCTGCGCGAACAGACTGATTCTCAGTTCCTCGAGCATCCAGCGCACCCGCAGCAACGCGGGAGGCGTCTTCCGGCCAGTGGGAACGAGGGCGGCGACGGCGTCGTCGTACTCGTCCTCCAGGCGTTGGACCACAGCCGTGCCCAGCGAATCGCGCTGCACGTTGCCGGCCAGCTTGGCGACCCGGGTCTCAATGCCGGTCAGGTAGCGGGGCAGGTGACTGAGCTGGGTGTAGCCGGTTTTCGCCACGAACCCCGGGTAGACGAGCTGTTCCAGCTGACTCCGGACGTCGTTCAGCGCGGTGATCAGGGCGAGGCTGGTGGAGCCCTTGAGTTGCTTCTCGATCCGGCGGGTGCTGGACAGGATCCTTTCAACCGTGGCGGTGACAGTGAAGACCGTGTCGATGAGTTCGGCCCGCACGGTTTCGTAAAGGGAGTTGAACTCGGCCTCGGTCCAGGGCAGTGCCTCGGGGGTCAGCTTGTCGACCGCCGCGAGTGTGCAGTCCTCGATCAGTCCCGCAACGCTGCCATGCGGGTTCTGGCTGAAGGTGAGCTTCTCGGCGTTGCTGAGATGCTCCAGCACATACTTGGCGGGGCTGGGAACGCGCACCACGAGGAGTCGGATCACTCCGTCGCGCATTGACGCACCCTGCTCGGCCGGGTTGGGGAAGACGGCGAGTCCGGCGGCGGTACCCTCGTCGGTCAACGCCGGGTAGCCCGTCACCGTGTGTCCGTTCACCAGCCGGGTCACCTGCCGGGGAAGGTCGCCAAACGTCCACGACGTCAGGCCGGACCGCTCGGTGATCCCGATGCCCACGGGATGCGCTGGCTGGGACTTCGCCGGTTGGGACTTTGCTGCTGACGTCGCGCGGGCGGGTGCCTTTGCCGGCCGGGTGGTAGCGGGTGTGGCACCGAGGGATTCGGCAATCGCGCGGCGTGTCTGCGGCGCCAGTCGTTCCTGCAGGGCGGCAAGGTCGGTCCCCTCGTCGAGGATCTTGCCCTGGCCGTCAATCACCTGGAAGCTCATCAGGAGGTGTTCGGGAAGGACGCTCCGGTTCCACGACCCGGGGGCAATGACGTGGCCCTTCAACCGGCGGAGTACCAGTTCCAGGGACTCCTCAAGGTCGTCGCGTGCCGGGTCGAAGTCGGTGTGCAGCGCAGCGACGGCGCTGCGCGCCACATCGGGGGCGGGGATGAAGTTCTTGCGGACCTGCTTGGGTAGCGACTTGATCAGGGCTGTCACCAGTTCCACCCGGAGCCCCGGAATCTGCCAGTGGAACGGCCGGGCGTCGAGTTGGTTCAGGAACACCACGGGAATTTTCACCGTCACGCCGTCGGACGCGCCCTGCACACCGGGGGAGAACTCATAGCTCAGCGGCAGTTCGAAGCTTCCCTGGTGCCAGATTTTGGGGAACGCTGATTCGTCCAGGTCGCTGTTTTCGGCGAGCAGGTCACCGGGCAGGAAGTCGAGCAGGTCCGGCTGGCGGTGACGGGTGTCCTTCCACCAGGAATCGAAGTGCCGCTCGGACACCACCTCGGGCCCCACGCGGGCGTCATAGAACTCGAAGAGGGTCTCATCGTCGACCATCAGGTCGCGGCGGCGCAGCCGGTTTTCCAGCTCCTCAATCTCAGCGAGGCGTGCCTTGTTGCGGTGGAAAAATTTGTGGTGGGTTTTCCAGTCGCCCTCGACCAGGGCATGCCTGATGAACATGTCGCGGGCAACCTCGCGGTCGATCCGCCCATAGTTGACCCGGCGCTGCGGGATGATCGGGACGCCATACAGGGTGACCTTCTCATGGGCCATCACCGCCCCCATCTTCCGGGACCAGTGCGGCTCGCTGTAGCTGCGCTTCACCAGGTGCGGCGCCACGTCTTCGGCCCAGAGGGGATCGAATTTGGCGGCCACCCGCGCCCAGAGCCGTGAGGTCTCCACCAATTCGGCCGCCATCACCCAGTCGGGCGACTTTTTGAACAAAGCGCTGCCGGGGAACACAGCGAACCGGGTACCCCGCGCACCGGCATACTCACGCTTGCGCTGATCATAGAGGCCGATGTGGCTGAGCAGGCCCGCGAGCAGGCTGATATGGATTGCGGTGTCATTGCCCACCGGATCGACGGGGTCGGGCGAGAGGGTGATCCCCAGCGGTTTGGCCAACTGGCGAAGCTGGGCGAACAGGTCCTGCCACTCGCGGACCCGCAGATAGTTGATGAACTCGTTGCGGCACAGTTTGCGGAACTGGGTCGACGACAGTTCCTTCTGCTGTTCCTGCAGGTACCGCCACAGGTTCAGGTATCCGGTGAAGTCCGAATTCTCGTCGAGGAACCGTTTGTGCATTGCTGTCGCGGTTTGCAGCTTGGCGCCCTGATCGGCCTGTGGACGCTCACGCGGATCCTGGATGGTCAGGGCCGCGGCGAGGACCATTACTTCCTTGGCGCAGCCACGCTGGCCGGCCTCCACGATCATGCGGCCCAGCCGCGGGTCAACCGGCAGCTGGGCGAGTTTTCGGCCAACTGCCGAGATGCCTCCCGAAGCCTCCAGCGCACCGAGCTCCTTCAGGAGCGTGACGCCGTCGTTGATCGCCTTCGAGTCCGGAGGCTCAACAAAGGGGAAGTCGGCGACATCCTTCGGCCCACGGGTGACGCCCATGGCGGTCATCTGCAAGATGACAGCCGCCAGGTTGGTACGCAGGATCTCGGGGTCGGTGAACGCGCGGCGGGCCTCGAAGTCCTCCTGCGAATAGAGGCGGATGGCGATGCCATCCGAAACCCTGCCGCAGCGGCCCGAGCGCTGGTTGGCGGAAGCCTGGGACACCCGCTCGATCGGAAGCCGCTGCACCTTGGTGCGGTGAGAGTACCGCGAAATCCTGGCGGTACCCGTATCAATCACGTACTTGATCCCGGGAACGGTCAGGGAGGTTTCAGCAACGTTGGTGGCGAGGATGATCCTGCGTCCCGGGCCGGAAGGCTTGAAGACCCGGTGCTGTTCCTGCAGCGACAATCTGGCGAACAACGGCAGGATGTCGGTGCCCTTCAGCCGTGGGTTGACCTGCACCCGGGCGCGGAGGGCATCGGCGGCGTCACGGATCTCGCGCTCGCCGGAGAAAAACACCAGGATGTCGCCGGGTGCTTCCCGAGCCAGCTCGTCGACGGCGTCGCACACGGCGTCAAGAGGGTCGCGGTCCTCCTCCTGATCGCCCGGGTCGGCGCTGTCGTCAGCCTCGCCGGCCGGCTGGGTCAACGGGCGGTACCGGATTTCCACCGGGTAGGTCCGTCCGGAAACCTCGATGATCGGTGCAGGCTGCTTGACGCTGACGGCCTCGTCGGCCGCGAAGTGCGCGGCGAAGCGTTCAGGGTCGATGGTGGCCGAGGTGATGATGAGCTTCAGGTCGGGTCGTTGCGGGAGGATCCGCTTCAGATACCCGAGGATGAAGTCGATGTTGAGGCTGCGCTCATGGGCCTCGTCGATGATGATGGTGCTGTACTTTTTCAGCAGTCGGTCGTGCTGGATTTCCGCCAGCAGGATGCCATCGGTCATCAACTTGATCTTGGTGCTGCGGCTGACCTCGCCGGTAAACCGCACCTGGAAGCCCACTTCGGCCCCCACCTTGACGTCCAACTCCTCGGCAATACGTTCCGCAACGGTGCGGGCGGCGAGGCGTCGTGGCTGGGTGTGCCCGATCAGGCCGTTTTCGGCGAGTCCCAGTTCCACACACATTTTCGGAATCTGGGTGGTTTTGCCGGAGCCGGTCTCGCCAGCAATGATCGTCACCTGGTTCGCGGCGATCGCGGCCATAATGTCAGCGCGTCGCTCGGAAACCGGCAGTTCAGGGGGATAGGAGATAGTCAGTGCCATGATTGGTTCCAATTCTAGGCGGTAGGACTATCTCCCGATGCCCTGGTCAACCGGGCCGCCGCCAACCGGGCCCGCTCACGCATTTGCGGCGGTTCCAGGATCTCGAACTCGAACTCCAGCGCCACCAGATGCATCAGCGGCCAGTCGAGCGAGTCGAAGCCGGCCCTCATCAGGGTGTGCTCCTCGCCGTCGCTCTGGAGCTCGGCGGTATCCGGGGAGACCTTTTGTGACACCTCGTTGATGTTGCCGGTCAGCCGCACGACGACGTCGTACTGGTACGGGAAACGCGTAATTGACTGCTGCACATACAGGGCGAGATCACGGGCCGGGAGTGGGCGCGGGGTGAAGCGCTCCCGCTGCGCCGGAACGCTCTGACACCGGTCCACCCGGAACGTCCGCCAATCCTCACGCATCGTGTCCCAAGCCACCAGGTACCAGCGTCTACCGGTGTCCACGAGTCGGTAGGGCTCAACGAGTCGCCGGGAAGACTCGCCATCCTGGCGGGAGTACCGGAACACCACGGTGCGTCGTTCGGTGATGGCTGCGGACAGGGCGGTGAGGATCTCGGGCCGGACCGGTGTGCTCACCGCCGCCATCCTGGTGACGGCGCTTCGCAGCCCGGCGAACCGCGGTCGGAGTCGGCTGGGGAGCACCTGCTCCAGCTTGGTGAGCGCCCGCACCGATGCCTCGCCGATTCCGGCGACGGGGCTAGCCGTGACGGCGCTGAGGCCGAGGGCGACGGCGAGTGCCTCGTCGTCGTCGAGCAACAACGGAGGCAGCTGCGCGCCAGCGCCCAACTGGTAGCCCCCGGCGACGCCGGGCGAGGCATGGATGGGATAGCCCAGGGTGCGGAGCTTGCCGATGTCCCGTCGGACGGTGCGCTCGGTCACGTCCATCCGGTCCGCCAGTGCTGAGCCGGTCCACTCGCGGCGCAGCTGAAGCAGGGAAAGCAAGTGGAGCAGCCGTGCCGAAGTTTCCAACATGGCTCCAAAATACTCCTCAACCAGGTCAGTAGCTGTCCTGAATCGCCCCTATTTCAGCCGAAGACAGCAGCAACGAATCGACCGGGCAGCTTCGGGGGTGCGGGGGCAGTGCAGTGCTGGAGTCTCACGGCCAGACCTGGCCGGTTAAAGCAGTCAACCCCCAGATTTCGGTGAAATCTGGGGGTTGTTCTGTGCCCTCGATAGGATTCGAACCTACGACCTTCTGCGCCGGAGGCAGACGCTCTATCCCCTGAGCTACGAAGGCGGGATGCCGGTCAGGCCGGCCCCTAAATGGGACTCACTGAGCTTATCAGGGAAGCACCCCTGGACGAAAACCCCTGGCCCGCCCTCGTGTGGTGGGCGCCGCTGCGTCACAGAAATGGCCGCAGCGGCGTGCGCCGTTATGCTGGATGGGTGACTCCTGAAGAACTCTCTGCTGCCATTTCCGCATGCCTGAAAGACGCCGTCGCCGCGGGCGAATTCGACGTCGAGCTTCCCTCTGAGGTGCGGGTGGAGCGACCACGGAGCCGGGAACACGGAGACTGGGCCACCAATATTGCCCTGCAGCTGTCCAAGCAGGCGAAGATGAACCCGCGCGAGTTCGCCCAGCTCCTCAGCGGACGGCTGGAACAGCTCGACGGCGTCAAGACCGTGGCGATCGCCGGTCCAGGCTTCCTGAACATCACCCTCGATGCCGCCGCCGCAGGTGAACTGGCCCGCTCAATCGTCGACGCCGGGTCCGGCTATGGCACCAGCGGGCTCATGGCCGGCACCAAGATCAACCTTGAGTTCGTGTCGGCCAACCCCACCGGACCTATCCACCTGGGCGGCACCCGCTGGGCCGCCGTCGGCGACGCGCTTGCCCGCCTGTTCCAGTCCCAGGGCGCTGAGGTGACCCGCGAGTACTATTTCAACGACCACGGCGCCCAGGTGGAACGGTTTGCCCGCTCGCTGTGGGCCAGCGCCAAGGGCGAGCCATCACCCGAGGACGGGTACGGCGGCGCCTACATCGATGACATCGCTGCCCGGGTCCTGGTGCTCGATCCAGCCATCCTCGACCTGGAGCAGGAAGATTCGGTCGAGCGGTTCCGTCAGCTCGGGGTCGACCTGATGTTTGGCGACATCAAAAAGTCGCTGCACGACTTCGGTGTCGATTTCGACGTCTACTTCCACGAGCACTCCCTTTTCCAGGACGGATTCGTCGAAGGCCTGCTGGAGAAACTGAAAACCTCGGGCAACCTGTTCCTCGAGGACGGGGCCTGGTGGTTACGGTCCACCGAGTTCGGCGACGATAAGGACAGGGTGGTCATCAAATCGGACGGCGCCCCCGCCTACATCGCCGGCGACATTGGCTACTTCGTCAATAAGCGCCGCCGCGGCTTCGACCTGAACATCATCATGCTCGGCGCCGACCACCACGGGTATGTGGCCCGGCTCAAGGCAGCAGCAGCCGCGCTCGGTGATGACCCGGACACCGTCGAGGTGCTGATTGGGCAGATGGTCAACCTGATGAAGGACGGCGTCCCCGTCAGGATGTCCAAGCGCGCCGGCACCGTCGTCACGCTCGAGGACCTGGTCGACGCCGTAGGGGTCGACGCCGCCCGCTACACCCTGGCCCGCTTCTCGGCGGATTCGAACATCGACATCGACCTTGACCTGCTGACCCGGCGCACCAACGACAACCCGGTCTTCTATGTCCAGTACGCTCACGCCCGGACCCACGCGGTGGAGCGCAACGCGGCCGCGGCAGGGGTGGATACGAGCGCGTTCGACGCCTCCGAACTCAGCCACCCCACCGAGGGCGAACTGCTGGCGGCGCTCGGCCAGTTCCCCGGCATGGTGGCCCAGGCCGCGGCCTTCCGCGAACCGCACCGGGTGGCACGCCACATCGAGGTCATCGCGGGCACCTACCACCGCTGGTACGACGCCTGCCGCATCGCGCCGCTCGGCGATGAGCCGGTCACCGACCTGCACCGCACCAGGCTGTGGCTGAACAACGCCACCCAGCAGGTCCTCGCCAACGGCCTGGGGCTGCTTGGCGTATCGGCACCTGAGCGGATGTGACGATGGGAAACGGACCTGAAGTGAACCTGAATAACGCCTCACCGCTGGCCCCCGGTTGGCTCAGCTACCCCGACAACATCAACCGGCTGAACCCCGCCCTGTGGGCTCACGACGTCGACCGCGCCGGTGACGAGCTCACCATCAGTGGCCTGAGGGTCAGTGATCTCGCCGAGCAGTTCGGCACGCCGCTGTTCGTCGTGTCCGAAGACGATTTCCGGACCCGCGCCCGGAGCTTCAAGGACGCGTTCGACGCCGCCTTTGCCGACCTCTGCGGGGGAGTGGACGTCTACTACGCGGGGAAATCGTTCCTCTGCACAGAAATAGCGCACTGGGTGGCTGAAGAGGGCCTACGCCTTGACACCTGCTCGGGCGGGGAGCTTGCCATCGCCATGCGCGCGGGAATTCCCGGTGAACATCTCGGCCTGCACGGGAACAACAAGTCCGACGCCGAACTGGGCCGTGCGCTTGACCTGAAGCTGGGGCGCATCGTGGTGGACAGTCTCCCCGAACTCGAACGGGTGGCAGCCCTCGCCGCCGCCCGCGGCACCACCGCCAACGTGATGCTCCGGCTGACCCCCGGTGTCCACGCCTCCACCCACGAGTTCATTGCAACCGCCCACGAGGACCAGAAATTTGGGTTGTCACTGGCCGACGGCGAGTCCTCACCCGCAGCTCAGGCCGTCGCCGCGGCGCTGGGCCACGAAACAATCAACCTGCTGGGCGTCCACTGCCACATCGGGTCACAGATTTTCGAGCCTGAGGGTTTCGAACTCGCGGCACGCAGGTTGCTCGCCTTCCTGGCGGACGTTCGGGACCGCCACGGCGTGGAGCTGCCCGAACTGGACCTCGGCGGCGGCTATGGGATTGCCTACATCGAAACCGACAAACCACGCCCGCCGGCAGAGATCGCCGTGGCGATGGCCGACGTCGTGCGTTCCACCTGCGCCAGACTGGGACTGCGCGTCCCACGGATTTCCATTGAGCCGGGTCGCGCGATCGTAGGTTCAACAACGTTCACCCTGTACACCGTGGGGACGACCAAAACCGTGAGGGTCGACGTCGAGGGTGGCGACACTGCGCCCCGGCGTTATGTGTCGGTGGACGGTGGGATGAGCGACAATCCCCGCCCGGTCCTCTACGACGCCGACTACTCGGCGGTTCTGGCCTCCCGCTCGTCGGATGCCTCCGGTGTGCTGTCCCGCGTGGTCGGAATGCACTGCGAGAGCGGCGACATTGTGGTCAGGGATGTCTACCTCCCCGTGGACACCGATGCCGGTGACCTGGTGGCTGTGCCGGGCACCGGCGCTTACTGCTGGGCGCTGTCCAGCAACTACAACTGGGTGGCCCGCCCGCCAGTGATAGCAGTCCGGAACGGCCAGGCCAGACTGATTGTGCGCGGCGAAACCGAGGACGACATCCTGGCCCGCGACATCCCCCGCACCACCAACTGATTGCAGGAGCGACACTATTTCATCTGATACAGCTTCGAACACCGACTCCATGTCGACACTTCGGATCGCCTTGCTGGGCTGCGGCAACGTGGGATCCCAGGTGGCGCGCATCCTGCTCGAGGACGCCGACGCGCTGGCAGCGCGTACCGGCGCCCGGCTTGAATTGACCGGAATTGCAGTGCGCAGCATTGACGCACCCCGCGACGTCGACCTGCCGCGCGAACTTTTCACCACCGATGCCGAGTCACTGGTCGAGGGCGTCGACATTGTGATCGAGCTGATGGGTGGAATTGAACCCGCCCGGTCCCTGATCCTGCGGTCGATCGAACACGGCGCCACGGTGGTCAGCGGCAACAAGGCGCTGCTCGCCCTCGACGGGCCCACCCTCTACGAGAAGGCCGACGCCGCAAGGGTCCAGCTTTCCTACGAGGCGGCGGTCGCTGGTGCGATCCCCATTCTGCGGCCCATCCGGGACAGCCTGTCCGGTGACCGCATCACCCGTGTACTGGGCATCGTCAACGGCACCACCAACTTCATCCTTGACCAGATGGACACCACCGGCGCCCAGTTCGACGATGCCCTGGCCGAAGCACAGCGCCTGGGGTATGCCGAGGCTGACCCGACTGCCGATGTGGAGGGTCACGACGCCGCGGCCAAGGGCGCCATTCTCGCGTCCCTGTCCTTCCACACCCGATTTGCCCTGGAAGACGTCTACTGCGAAGGCATCACCAAGGTGACCGCCGCGGATATCGCCGCAGCCAAGGACGCCGGGTTTGTCATCAAGTTGCTGGCCATCGCCGAGTTGCTGCCGAGGGACGACGCCGACGGCGCTGGCACCGAGGGCGTCAGCGTCAGGGTGCACCCGACCCTGCTGCCCCGCGACCATCCGCTGGCCGCAGTCCATGGTGCCTTCAATGCGGTGTTCATCGAGGCCGAGAGCGCGGGCGAACTGATGTTCTACGGACAGGGGGCCGGTGGTACCCCCACCGCGTCCGCGGTGCTGGGCGACGTTGTCAGCGCTGCGCGCCGCCTGGTGTTGGGCGGTCCCGGCCGGACCGAAACCACCACCGGCCATGTCCCGTCCATGAATATCGACGCAGTCCGCACGAGCTACTCCATCGGGCTCGACGTCGCTGACCAGCCAGGAGTCCTGGCGCGGATCGCACAGTTGTTCGCCGAGCAGGGCGTGTCCATTGAAACCCTGCGGCAGAGCATCCATCCCGCGGATGACCCTGGCCAGGCGACGGCTGAACTTCGCATCGTCACCCACCGCGCTACCGAAGCGGCCCTCGCCGCAACAGTTGAACAGATCCAGCACCTCGCCGTGATCAACTCGGTGACCAGTGTCCTTCGAGTGGAAGGAGCCTAAGTGGCTCACCAATGGCGCGGCGTTATCCGCGAATATGCAGATCGTTTGCCCGTGACAGAATCCACCCAGGTCATCACCCTCGGCGAGGGTGGGACACCGTTGGTCCCGGCCAAGGCGCTATCCGAACTGACCGGGTCGCAGGTGTTCCTCAAGGTGGAGGGAATGAATCCCACCGGCTCCTTCAAGGACCGCGGAATGACCATGGCCATTACCGCTGCGATTGAATCCGGGGCCAAGGCCGTGGTCTGCGCCTCCACCGGAAACACCTCCGCCTCGGCTGCGGCCTACGCCACCCAGGCGGGCATCACCTGTGCAGTGCTGGTTCCGGACGGCAAGATTTCCATGGGCAAACTGAGCCAGGCCATCGCCCACGGCGCTGAACTGCTGCAGGTCAACGGCAACTTCGACAACTGCCTCGATGTCGCTCGTAAGCTTGCCGAGGCGTACCCGGTGTTCCTCGTCAACTCGGTCAATCCCGCGCGTATCGAAGGCCAGAAGACCGCAGCCTTCGAGGTGGTCGACGTCCTGGGTGACGCCCCCGACTATCACCTGCTCCCGGTCGGCAACGCCGGCAATATCACTGCCTACTGGAAGGGCTACAAGGAATACTCCGAGCCCTACGCCAACCCGCACCTGGTCGGTGACAGCACAGTGCTCGCCCCGGTCGCCACCAAGCGTCCGGTGATGTGGGGCTTCCAGGCCGAGGGCGCTTCGCCGTTGGTCAAGGGCCACCCGGTGACCGAGCCGGACACGATCGCGACGGCCATCCGGATCGGCAACCCGGCCTCCTGGGACCAGGCGATTGCAGCGCGCGACGAGTCCGGTGGGCTGATTGAAGCCGTCTCTGACGAGGAAATCCTCGAAGCGCACCGCTGGCTGTCGGCACGAGAGGGAGTCTTCGTGGAACCGGCATCGGCGGCCGGTGTTGCTGGCCTGCTGAAAAAGCATGCGGCAGGGTTGGCGCCGGTGGGTAAGACCATCGTGATCACAGTGACTGGTCATGGCCTCAAGGACCCCCAGTGGGCGTTGAAAGCTGCCGACGGGTCCGACGTCGAGCCCACCAAAGTGGATTTCGACGTCGTCAGCGTCGCGACAGCGTTGGGCCTTGAGGATGTTGCGGGTGAGTGAACGGGTGTCCTCGCCAGCGGCCGAACGGTGGGGCACCGGCACCAGGATGGTGGCGGCGGGCCAGGCGGCAACGATCAGCGTCCCCGCGACGAGCGCCAACCTGGGGCCGGGATTCGACACCCTTGGCCTTGCCGTTTCGCTGTTCGACACTGTCACGGTGCGGACCACCACCAGCGGCACCGTCACCGTCACCGTGACCGGCGAGGGCGCAGGGGATCTCCCCGGCGATGAAACCCATCTGGTGGCCCGCACGCTGATCGAGACGCTCGAACGCTCAGGCTTCGGCTGCCCGGGGCTCGAGTTGGAGACGCAGAACCTGATCCCGCACGGCAGGGGGCTCGGGTCGTCGGCCGCAGCGATCGTCTCCGCCGTGCTGGCCGCCAATTTCCTCCTGCCTGACGCCGACAGGATGGACTCGGCTGGGCTGCTCCAGCTGTGCTCGACCCTTGAGGGCCACCCCGACAACGTGGCGCCTGCCCTGCTGGGTGCGTTGGCCATCTCCTGGGAAACCGGAAGGGTCTTCCGCAGTACCCGGGTGCCGGTGCACCCCTCAATCATTCCGATAGCCGCCGTTCCTGCCACCAGCCTCTCGACCGAGACGGCGCGGGCGCTGCTCCCGACGTCTGTCTCGCATGCAAGTGCCTCCTCGAACGCGGGCCGTGCGGCGCTCCTGGTGCACGCATTGTCCCGGGAGCCCGAATTCCTGCTGGATGCCACCCAGGATGCGCTGCACCAGGATTTCCGTGCCCAGGCAATGCTGCCCAGCGCCACTCTGATGCGGCAACTGCGGGCGCAGGGGTTTCCGGCAGTGATTTCCGGGGCAGGCCCAACGGTGATGACCTTCGCAACCAGCGACGCCGAGGCCAGGACCGTTGAACAGCTCATCCATTCGCTGACCGACGAGTCAACCAACGAGAATTCCTCGACCGAGTGGCGCGTCCTAAAGCTGACCGTGGCTCCCGAGGGTGCTAAACTGGTGGTGCACCAACGGAAATGAGCTGTGACCCATCTCAACTGTCGTTACTGTTTCAAACAGTCGCACTGTGGCAGGATGGTTTACTGTTCAGCTGAGTGCTTCTGCTGATCTGGCCGTCATTTTCTTTTGACCGCCGCAAAGCTGCATGGTTATCAGCAGTCGCATCACCTCCGGTGTAACCTCCCACGAATGACAGAGTGCCAGCGGTTTGAAGATAAACCGACAGCCTACTTACTTCTGAAGGTTCCCAGCACGCACGGCCAGGTCGGACTCTTCCGGCAGGACCGAACCCTTTCCGACCAGAATGTATGACGGCGGCGGGGCTAACCAAACGCGGTCCACTTCAGAGTTGGACCGCCCGACGAGGGGGAAGGATCCTTCGTGACTGAAACCACTGACCTGTTATCAGGTGTGGACACATCAAACGCCGGCACAGCCGACGCTCCCGCTTCCAAAAGCTCCGGCCTTGCCGGGCTGAAGCTCGCCCAGCTCCAGGCTCTCGCCGGTCAGTTGGGCATCACCGGCGGTTCCAGGATGCGCAAAGGCGACCTGGTATCGGCCATCTCAGATCATCAGCGTGGTTCTGCGGTAGCGGATCGTCCCAAGGACGCCGCCCCGACAGAGGGGAACGGTGCCACACAGTCGGAAGCCAGCCAGTCAAACGGCTCCGCCCGGTCTTCGCGCCGTTCATCCAGCCGTGCCACCAGCAGCGACGCTGACACTGCAGCCGAGCCGGCACAGGATAGCGACGGCGCTGCAGCAGAGCAGACGGAGCGTCCATCGCGCACCCGGAACCGGAACCGGCGTGCCGGATCTGACGGAGTCGTGAGCCTGCCCGCCGCCGAGGCAACCCAGGCTGATGCGGCTGCCGCCTCAACCGGCGACGATGCGCAGACCGCAGACGGCTCCAACAGCCGTGACAACGGCGGCCGTGACACCAACGGCCGTGAGAACACTGGCCGCGATAGCGGTGGCGAACGAGGCCGTGGCCGCGCTCCCCGGGAAAACCGGCGTGGACGTCGCGGCGAAGAGCGAACCGACAGCACCACGACCGAGTCTTCCGAGACGTCGTCGTCGGATGATTCCTCGCGAGGAACTGACCGGAACAGCACTGACCGTAACAACGCTGACCGTAACAACGCTGACCGGAACAATGCTGACCGTAACAACGCTGACCGGAGCGCCCAGGGCGCCGGAGAGTCGAATGACTCCAACGACCAGAACGAGTCGAACGGCCGCACTGACCGTGGCGGACGCAACCGCAACGATAACCGGAACGACGGCAACGACAACCGGACCAACAACCGGAATGACGGCAACGAGAACCGGGAAGACGACGGGCGTGGGCGCAACCGCAACCGCCGCAACCGGAACTCCCGCGATGACAGCGGAAACGATCGCAACAACAACGATCGCGGTAACAGTAATGACCGCGGTAACAGCAATGATCGTGGCAACCGCTTCCGCGACCGCAACGACCGGAACGATCGTCGTCGGAACCGCAACCAGAACCCCGAGGTCGACGACGTCGAGGTCACCGAGGACGACGTCCTGCTGCCCGTCGCGGGCATCCTGGACGTCCTGGAAAACTACGCGTTCGTGCGGACCTCCGGCTACCTGCCCGGTCCCAACGACGTCTATGTTTCCCTCGCCCAGGTCAAGAAGCACAACCTGCGCAAGGGCGACGCAGTGGTGGGTGCCATCCGCGCCCCCCGCGACGGCGAGAACCAGAACAACACCCGGCAGAAGTTCAATGCGCTGATCCGCGTGACCTCGGTCAACGGCAAGCCAGCCGAGGAACTCAAGGACCGCGTCGAGTTCGCCAAGCTGGTGCCGCTGTACCCGACCGAACGCCTGCGTCTCGAGACCGAGGCCAAGAAGATCGGCCCCCGCGTCATCGACCTGGTTGCGCCCATCGGTAAGGGCCAGCGTGGCTTGATCGTTTCCCCGCCCAAGGCGGGCAAGACGCTCATCCTGCAGGCTATCGCCAACGCGATCACCATCAACAATCCCGAGGTTCACCTCATGATGGTGTTGGTCGACGAACGGCCCGAGGAAGTCACCGATATGCAGCGCACGGTGAAGGGTGAGGTCATTGCCTCGACCTTCGACCGTCCTGCCGATGACCACACCACCGTCGCCGAACTCTCGATCGAGCGCGCCAAGCGCCTGGTCGAGATGGGAATGGACGTTGTGGTGCTCCTCGACTCCATGACCCGCCTGGGCCGTGCCTACAACCTGGCTGCGCCAGCCTCGGGACGTATCCTCTCCGGTGGCGTCGACTCGGCAGCGCTCTACCCGCCGAAGCGTTTCTTCGGTGCCGCGCGCAATATCGAGAACGGTGGCTCGCTCACCATTCTCGCGACTGCACTCGTGGAGACCGGATCCAAGATGGACGAGGTCATCTTCGAGGAGTTCAAGGGCACCGGCAACATGGAACTGCGCCTGTCCCGGAACCTCGCTGACAAGCGGATCTTCCCAGCGGTGGACGTCAACGCGTCCGGTACCCGTCGCGAAGAGAAGCTGCTGTCCCCGGACGAGGTCAAGATCATGTGGAAGCTGCGCCGGGTCCTTTCCGGACTGGGCGAACAGCAGTCACTTGAATTGCTGACCAACAAGATCCGGGAGACGCAGTCGAACGTCGAGTTCCTGATGCAGGTCCAGAAGACCACATTGGGTTCCAAGAACGACGACGACTAGCAAGCTACCCGCCGCCCACGCCCTACCNACCGGTTCGCCGGACGGTGCGTGGGCGGCTGTGCTTAACCAACCGAGTCAACAGAAATGACGGGTAAACCGCCCGAAATGGGTTATATCTGTTGAATGGAATCCGTTCGAAAGAGGAATTGCCCAGATGTTTGAGTCGATCCAGAACCTGCTCGATGAGCACGCCGAGCTGCAGCTACGGCTCTCCGACCCGGCAGTGCACTCCGACCAGGTGCTGGCCCGCAAGCTTGGCCGCAGGTACGCCGAGCTGAGCGGTATTGTCGACGCGCACACCAAGTGGGAAGCGCTCAAGGACGACCTTGAGGCAGCTCAGGAGATGGCTGACGACCCCGAGTTCGCCGCTGAAGTTCCGGTCCTTGAGAAACAGCTCGCCGCCGCCCAGGAACGGCTCCGCCGTCTGCTGATCCCGCGAGACCCGAACGACAGCCGTGACGTCATCATCGAGGTCAAGGGTGGTGAAGGCGGCGACGAGGCGGCCCTGTTCGCCGGCGACCTGCTGCGCATGTACACCCGGTACGCCGAGACGCGTGGCTGGAAGACCGAGATCATTTCTGCCAACGAATCCGACCTCGGCGGGTACAAGGATGTCCAGATGGCGATCAAAAGCTCCTCCAACGAGCCGGGGGAGGGTGTCTACGCCCGCCTCAAGTTCGAAGGCGGCGTGCACCGGGTCCAGCGGGTCCCGGTCACCGAATCGCAGGGCCGGATCCACACCTCGGCAGCAGGAGTGCTCATCCTGCCCGAAGTGGATGAGCCAGAGGAAGTGGAGATCAGCCAGAACGATCTCAAGATCGACGTCTACCGTTCCTCCGGACCGGGCGGCCAGTCGGTGAACACCACCGACTCGGCTGTGCGCATCACCCACCTCCCCACCGGCATCGTGGTGGCCATGCAGAACGAGAAGTCGCAACTGCAGAACCGCGAGGCAGGCATGCGGGTGCTCCGGTCCCGTATCCTCGCCCACCAGCAGGCGCAGATCGACGCCGCGAACTCGGATATCCGCAAATCGCAGATCCGCACCATGGACCGCTCCGAGCGCATCCGCACCTACAACTACCCCGAGAACCGCATCGCTGATCACCGCACCGGCTACAAGGCCTACAACCTCGACGCGGTGATGAACGGCGACCTGGAAGCGGTGGTCCAGGCGGGCATCGAAATGGATGAACAGTCCCGGCTGGACGCGATTGGCGAGGACGACTGAACGTCCGCTGAATCATGAACGAACAACCCCGCTCCGATGAGTCGCTCGACGCCGCCCTGGTGCGGGCCACCGGTCTTCTGAACGACGCCGGCGTGCCCAGTCCCAGCGTTGATGCTCATCTGTTGGCCGCTCATTTGCTGGGGGAGCCAGTGGGGCGGG
>NZ_ASZW01000226.1:0-2310 GCF_000468215.1 Arthrobacter sp. CAL618
GCCGGCCGGGTTTTTTGAGCTGGTGGCGGAGCGTGAGCGACGGGTGCCGCTGCAGCACATTACCGGCGTCGCCTATTTCCGCCGGGTGGAGCTGGCAGTGGGCCCCGGGGCGTTTATTCCGCGCCCGGAAACCGAATCGGTGGCGCAACTCGCCATTGATCACGCCCTGACGCTGACCCGGCCCAGGGTGGTTGACCTGGGCACCGGGAGCGGTGCCATCGCCGCCGCCATCGCCGACGAAGTGCCTGGCGCCGACGTGTACGCAGTGGAGTTCAGCCCACTGGCGTATGCCTGGGCGGAACGCAATGTGGTGAGCCGGGGCGTGACGCTGATCCTTGGTGACCTGCGGGATGCGCTGGGGGAAGAAGACGGTAGCTTCGATGTGGTGGTGTCCAATCCGCCCTATATTCCGTCGGCAGCAGTTCCCCGGGAACCCGAAGTGGCGGACCACGACCCGCAGATCGCACTGTACGGTGGCGGCGCTGATGGCCTCGAGCTCCCCAAAGCGGCGGCGCTCAGCGCTGCCCGGCTGCTCGTCCCTGGCGGCTACTTCGTGATGGAACACGCCGAAGTCCAGGCACCCGCGATTGCCGCCCTTCTGACAGCAGACCTGAACTGGACCGCGGTTCAGACCCACCAGGACCTCACCGGACGCGACCGCTCCACGTCGGCTGTGCGCAGCCACCCTGCCCATCCCCACGCACCAGTGAAAGAATAATTCTGTGACCACCAGCTATGACTGCTCCGACCCCGCCCAGCGCAGCGACGGTTTAGCCCACGCCCAACGCGCCATCGCGGCCAACCAGTGTGTGGTGGTGCCCACCGACACCGTCTATGGCATTGCCGCCGATGCCTTCTCGCCGCAGGCAGTTGCCACCTTGCTGGCGTCCAAGGGGCGGGGGAGAAGCATGCCGCCCCCCGTCCTGATTCCCCGCGTACAGACGATGGATGGCCTTGCCGCCGAGATTCATCCGGACGCGAGAAAGCTGGCCGAGGCATTCTGGCCCGGCGGTCTGACCCTGATCTTCCGCGCGCAGCCGTCACTGACCTGGGACCTGGGCGACACTCTCGGCACCGTGGCACTGCGCGTGCCCGATGATCGGGTGGTCCTGGACCTGCTGGCCTTGACAGGTCCGCTGGCTGTCTCCTCAGCCAACCGCACGGGAGCGCCGGCCGCAACCACCGCCGCGGACGCCTTCGATCAGCTGGCGGGCTCCGTCCAGGTGTATCTGGAGGGCGGCCCGCGCAGCGCCACCGCCTCAACCATCATTGATGCGACGGGTGATGAACTGCGCCTGGTCCGTGCAGGCAGCATCAGCCTGGACCAGCTACAGGTCGTGGTGCCGGCACTCAAAGACCCGGCTGAGGCTACCGATTCGCCGGAGACTGCCGGCCCGAGCGACCCTGCCGGCCCGAGCGACCCTGCCGGCCCGACCGGCCCTGACGACGCCGGGACGCCGCACTCTCCAACACCCCGCTGACACGTTGCTCGACCCGGATGCCCTGGGCTGCCGCCCAACCGGGCTCCTGGGCCTGGCCAAACCACATCAGCTCCACCCGGCGCAGGCTGCCGTGGAGCCGTTCGCCGGCAAGTTTCGATACCGCGTAGCCGGCGCGCAGCAGGACGCGGCACAGCCGTCGCGGCAGCACGATGGGCGTACCACCCGCAGCCTCCAGGACAGAGCGGACGGACATCCCCTCGCTCGGCTGGAGGACGACCAACGGGACCGGTCCCTCAAAGGTGCCCACCTTGACGACAAAATCGGCCAGTGATTCGACGGACGTGACCGGCGTCGCGGCAGTACCAGGGGCTGCAACGGAAGCCAGGGGTGAGGCAGCCAACCGGGCGAGCGCCGTCGTCGTCGGCCGGTTGGCACCCTGAACCGAGGTGGCGCGGACGATGACAATGCGTGAGGCGGACGCCGCCGCCTGAAGAGCCTGCTCGCCGAGGGCCTTGCTCCGGGAATAGGCCGAAAAAGGGGCGAGGTCCAGGGACTCGTCCAGTTGGTCCCGCTGCCCCTGGACGGCAGCACTGCTGAGGTGGATTAGACGATCGACCCCGGCCGCTGCACAGGCCTGCGCAAGGATTGTTGGCAGCAGGGCATTCGCTCCACGCAGTTCGGGGGTATCACCGCTGCGGGGTGCGGCCAGGCCTGCTGCGTTCACCACCACCGAAACCCCTGCCAGCGTGGCAGTGAGCCCGGCGAGGGTCGGATGGGTGGATCCCTCGGCAGCAAGCTCGGCCACCGTCGTCGCCTCGCTGCTGAGTCTGGGCGCCGGAGCGCCAGCCACGTCGAGGCCCGCGGCCTC
>NZ_ASZW01000227.1:0-4514 GCF_000468215.1 Arthrobacter sp. CAL618
GGGGCGCAGTGTGCCCCGGCCCTCCTCATGCGGGTACTCTTTCCAACGTGTCAGCTAAACGAACCGAACGCCTTCTCTCCCTGGTCATGCTGCTGCTCTCCACCCAGCGTGGCTACTCCAAAGAGGAACTGTTCAACGAAATAGAGCTTTACGGTGGGGCGCCCACCCCCGCCGCCCGGGAAAAGCTCTTCGACCGGGACAAGGCCATGCTGCGTGAACAGGGCATCCCCGTCCAGTCGTTCAGCGACGACCCGGCGTTCGACCACGACAACTCGATTCGGCGTTACCGGATCGACGCCGCCGAATACCGTCTCCCGGCGGTCACCTTCACCGCCGAGGAGTCTGCTGCGCTGACCCTCGCCGCCGGGATGTGGGATGTCGCCACCCTCGACTCGGCCGCCGCCCGGGCGCTGCGGAAGCTCCAGGATCGCGGTGCTGCCCGCGAGGACGCAGCCGCCATGCTCGTGGAACCGCGCATCCGCACCAACGAACCGCACTGGGATGAGGTCTGGCGCGCCACCACCTCCCGCCGGCCCATTTCGTTCGGCTATCGCGCGGCGAGCACCGGCAGGGAGGAACAGCGGCAGCTTCAGCCCTGGGGCATGGGTAGCCGCTACGGGCACTGGTATGTGGTTGGCCGTGACCTTGACCGGGGTGAGGAGCGGTATTTCAGGCTCTCCCGCATCACCACCGCGCCAGTCCTGCTCGATGGATCCTTTGACGTCCCCGAAGATTTCACGATGCTTGCCTCGCTGGCCTCCCTCGACCGGGCCCGCGAGCCGTTCGAAGCGGTGGTCGCTGTCCGGCCCGACACCTGCCACCTGTTGCGTACCCGACGCGGTGCGCGGAGCGACGGTGCCAGCGACGGCTGGGACCTGCTCCGGTTCCCGTACGGTGACACCGGCGAAACCGCAGCCGATATTGCAGCCTTCGGCCCGCGGGCGCGGGCGATCGCACCGCCGGAGCTGGTGGCCCTGACTGGGGAGCAGCTCACCCAGGCCGCCGCTACCCAGGACGGGCCGTTCCCTGACCTCGAGTTCACCACGGCAGCGCGCCGACCGGCCCGCCCCAAGACCTCGGCTGATGCTCATTTGCGCCGCCTCCTCGACCTGGTGCCGTACCTGCTCGATCATCCCGGCGCGAACATGGATGAGACGGCCGCCCACTTTGGCGTTACCCGCACGCACCTGGCCGCCGACCTCGAGCTCCTGTTTGTCAGTGGCCCCCGCTACTACCCGGATGGGCTGATCGAAGTCAGCCTCGACGAGGACCGGATCTTCCTCAGCAATGCCGACAACCTGGCCGAACCGCTCCGCCTGAACCTTGATGAGGCCTGCACCCTCATCGTCGGCCTGGATACCCTCCGGCGGCTACCGGGACTGGACCCGGGCTCAGCGGCAGCCACCGCCCACGCCAAGCTCACACAGGCGGCCGGCGACGCCGGCCGTGCGGGCAGTGCCATCGCCGCGACCCTGACCGAGGAAGCGGTCGGGTCAACCCTTGAAACCGTCCAGGAAGCCCTCCGGTCCCGGGTCCGCCTGGAACTGACCTATCTGGTGCCCACACGGGACGAGGTTACCCAGCGCACCGTCGAACCGATCCGGGCATTTTCCCGGCACGATAGCTGGTACCTCGAGGCGTGGTGCACCAGCGCCCGGTCGGTCCGGAACTTCCGCCTCGACCGGATGCAGGCCGTCAGACTCACCACTGATCCGGTGGACGCCGGGCGGCAGCCCGAAGCCGACGGCGACGACGGTGTCCTGTTCCGGCCAACGCCCGGCGATGAGCTTGTCACCTTGCTGCTGCACCCGCCGGCCCGATGGGTGGCTGAACACTACGCCGCCGAGCGAACCCAGGAACTCGCTGATGGCCGCCTTGCTGCGGAAATCAGGGTGGCCACCACCGGGTGGATTCCTGGCCTCATCAGCAGGTTGGGGGGAGCTGCCGCTGTCGCCGGTCCCGAGTCACTTCGGCGCGAGTGCTCGTCGTGGTTGGCTGCGGCCCTGGCGAACCGACCCTGACCTCGGTCGAGGCGGTTCCGGCTGTCCCCGCTGCCGTCCCGGCTCCATTAGACTTAGGGGTATGCCTTGGTGGACGTGGATTGTGATTTGGGTGGCCCTGCTGGCGCTGAGCCTGTTGGTACTGGCCGCGCTCGGTTACTTCCTGTTCCGGAAGGTCAAGGCCCTCCTCAAAGAGGTTGAGCACGCCAGCGAGGTGCTGGACCGCACGACCAACCCGCCCACTGGCGGTGACGGAGCCGTCAGGGAGCCCAACATCGCGGTCTTCAGGGATCCGGGAACGGTCCGAAACGAAGGCGCCGAGGCCAAGGCGCTGCGGATCGCCTACCGGCGAGAACGCCGGATTCGGCGCAGGGTTGGCCGCGGACAGCCGGTAAGCCTTCGAGACCTCCCACACGTGTGACACCCAACCGGGGCATCACCCACCAGCGTCGCCCCGGTTGAGAACTATGAAAGGATTTCATCATGAGACCTGAAGGTTGGGCACTAGTTGCCATCATCGTCGTCGCCCTGCTGCTCTTCGGCGCCCCGAAGCTGCCCGGGCTGGCCCGCAGTGTGGGCCAGTCGTTGCGGATTTTCAAGTCCGAGGTGAAGCAGATGAAGGACGACAACCCGAACGACGCATCCGAGCCGGGTTCCCCGGTTGAAGGACGCATTGTTCCTCCGGCGCGCACCGCCACCGACCAGCCGGATCAGACTGGGACGGCCGCACCCGGACAGCACAATCCACCGGGGTCAGCCGATCCGTCCTCCCGCACACCCTAGGGTAAGCGGGCGGTGCCAAAGGTGAGCGGCAGGAGCCGCAAATCCAATCCTGAGGGTCGGATGGCCCTCAGGGAGCACCTGAAAGAGGCCCGAAACCGACTGATCAAATCGGGCATTGCACTGGTGTTGGCCACCGTTGTTGGTTTCTTCATCTACAACCCGGTCCTCACAGCTCTCTCCCAACCCATCCTGGACCTCAATGCCAGAGAGGGCAGGGAAGCCGTCCTGAACTTCGACGGGGTCGCCTCACCATTCGACCTCCTGGTTCAGGTCTCGGTCTTCATCGGAGTCATCCTGGCCAGCCCCGTCTGGCTCTACCAGTTCTGGGCCTTCATCACCCCCGGGCTGAAGACCAAGGAGCGCCGCGTGGCGCTCGCCTTCATCGCCGTCGCGGTTCCCCTGTTCCTGGCCGGCATCTACCTCTCCTGGCTGGTGTTGCCGAACGCGGTGCGGGTCCTCACCGACTTCACCCCCAGCGGGTTCTCGAACATCATCCTGGTGACTGCCTACATCACGTTCGTGCTGCGCCTGATGCTGGCGTTCGGTATCGCCTTCCTTTTGCCGGTGGTCCTGTTCGGATTGAATCTGGTGGGGATCCTCACCGGCAAACAAATCCTCAAGGCCTGGCGGATCACCGTCTTCCTGATCTGCGTCTTCGCGGCGATGGCCGCACCGGGCGGCGACGCCCTCGGCATGCTCTACCTGGCGGCACCCATGCTGGTGTTGTTCTTCATTGCCATCATGCTGTGCCTGCTCAATGACAAACGCCGCGATCGTCGGCGGGCCGCCCAGGACGCCGAGGTGGAGGCCAGCGCCGACACAGCATCCGACCTGGACGGACTCTGACGTCCACCCCGACTGGTTGCCAGGTGACGAGCCGGGAGAGATTAGGCTAGATCGTATGACCTCCCCCGCCGAGCGGTACCAGCTAGCACGGGCGCGTACCGCACACACCACCACTTCACTGTTTCAGTTCGAGCAGACCCTGGGGTTCGACCTGGACCCATTCCAGCGGGACGCCTGCGTCTGTCTCGAGGCCGGCCGCGGGGTGCTCGTGGCGGCGCCCACGGGAGCCGGGAAAACTGTGGTGGGAGAGTTCGCCGTCTACCTGGCCCTCGAGAAGGGCCTGAAAGCGTTCTACACCACCCCGATCAAGGCGCTGAGCAACCAGAAGTATTCCGAGCTCTGCGCGGTGTATGGGGCAGACCGGGTTGGGCTGCTCACCGGCGACACGTCAATCAACCCTGACGCCGCCGTGGTAGTGATGACCACCGAGGTGTTGCGGAACATGCTGTATGCGAACTCGGACACCCTCGACGACCTCGGCTACGTGGTGATGGACGAGGTGCATTACCTCGCCGACCGCTTCAGGGGCGCCGTCTGGGAGGAAGTAATTATCCATCTGCCCTCGGAGGTGCGGCTGGTCTCCCTGAGTGCGACAGTCTCAAATGCTGAGGAGTTTGGCGCGTGGCTTGATACGGTGCGCGGCCAGACCGATGTGGTGGTCTCGGAGCATCGACCGGTTCCGCTCTGGCAGCACGTCATGGTGGGACAGAACCTCCTCGACCTCTTCGCCGGCGACGTGGCCTTCGACGAGGCCGCGCCCGCCGGTCCGGATGCGGGAGCCGAGGACCGGTACGAGGTCAACCCTGAACTCCTTGAACTCGCCAGTTCGGAGACCCGGCTCAACCAGCGTGCCGGGTGGGGAACGGGCGGCGGGTCACGGCGGGG
>NZ_ASZW01000227.1:4521-16904 GCF_000468215.1 Arthrobacter sp. CAL618
GAAGCGGCCGCCAGCGGCAGCGTCACGGGTCAGGCGTGCCACCCGGCCACAGGTGATCAGTGCCCTGGACCGGGACGGTCTCCTGCCAGCCATCACGTTCATCTTCTCCCGCAACGGGTGTGAGGCGGCGGTCAGCCAGTGCCTCGACGCCGGCCTGTGGCTCACCACCGAACCGGAACGCGAAATCATCAGCCAGCGGGTCGACGAAGCGGCGGTGGACCTGCCGCCCGAGGACCTGGCCGTCCTCGGTTTCTGGGAGTGGCGGGAGGGCCTGATCAGGGGCTTCTCAGCCCACCACGCCGGGATGCTTCCCACCTTCAAGGAAGTAGTGGAGAAACTCTTTGCGCTGGGACTGGTGAAGGCGGTGTTCGCGACCGAGACCCTGGCCCTCGGCGTCAACATGCCAGCCCGTTCGGTGGTGCTGGAAAAGTTGGACAAATTCAACGGCGAGGCGCACGTCAACGTCACGGCGGGGGAGTACACCCAGCTGACGGGGCGGGCTGGCCGACGCGGCATTGATGTGGAAGGGCACGCCGTCGTACTGTGGCAGCCGGGGACGGACCCGGGAGCTGTGGCGGGTCTCGCCTCCCGGCGGACCTACCCGTTGAACTCGAGCTTCAGGCCCACCTACAACATGAGCATCAACCTCGTCGCCCAATTTGGCCAGCACCGATCCCGTGAGATCCTCGAAACCTCGTTCGCCCAGTTCCAGGCGGACCGGTCGGTGGTGGGACTCGCGAAACAGGTGCGGACCCGTGAGGAGTCGCTGCGGGGCTATGAGCAGTCCATGACCTGCCATCTCGGCGACTTCACCGAATACTCGAGGCTTCGCCGTGAAATTTCCGATCTGGAGGATCGGGCAGCGAAAACCAACTCGCGGAGCCTGCGCTCGGCGGCGGCTTCGTCGCTCGAAATGCTGCGACCCGGCGACGTCGTCGACGTGCCGGCAGGACGCAGCCAGGGCTATGCGGTGGTCCTCAGCTCCGACACCTCACGGGAGCCCCGCCCAACGGTCCTCACCGAAGACAAGCAGCTCCGTCGGGTCGGGGTGCAGGACCTCAGCGGGCCCCTTGAGGTTCTCTCCCACATCAGGATCCCCAAAAACTTCAACGCCCGCAGTCCCAAAGACCGCCGGGACCTGAGTTCGTCGCTCCGGAACGCACTCCATGACAAGCGTCCACCCCGCCGCGGTCCCGGCCAGGACGGTTTCCTCTCCGGTGCCACCGAGCGCCAGGAGGCCGCCATCGCAGAGCTGCGACGCAAGCTGCGGTCCCACCCCTGCCACGGGTGCAGCGACCGGGAGCAGCACGCCCGGTGGGCTGAACGCTGGTGGAAGCTGCGCCGCGAGACTGACCGGCTGGCCGGTCAGATCAGGGGCCGCACCAACACGATCGCAAAAACCTTCGACCGGGTGTCGGACGTCCTCCTGCACTACGGGTACCTGCAGGACACCCCGTCCGGGACCACCATCACCGCTGCCGGCCGTAAGCTGCGCCGGGTCTATGGGGAGAAGGACCTGCTGATCGCGCTCTCCCTCGAGCATGGCGCCTTCGAAGGACTCGACGCCGCCGAGACCGCCGCTTTGGCCTCGGTGCTGGTGTACCAGGCCAAACGGGAAGAACGCGGCCTACGCCCGAAAATGCCCGGCGTAGCACTCGACCCGTCGATCGACGTCGTCGTCCGCCAGTGGTCAGCCCTGACCGATCTGGAGGAGCAGTTCAAGCTTCCGGTCACCGGTGAACCCGAGCTGGGTCTCGTCTGGCCCATGCACAAGTGGGCTAGGGGCAAGGCCCTGCAAGCTGCGCTGAGCGGAACCGAACTGGCGGCCGGCGACTTCGTGAGATGGACCAAACAGGTGGTGGACCTGTTGGATCAGCTCGCCAAAATTGATGATCTGCCTCCCGGCCAACGCCGTCTGTTTATCGACGCGATTGGCCTGATCCGTCGCGGTGTGGTGGCCTACTCGGCCATCAGCGACTAACCACTTATGCCCACCATCTGTCTGGAGCACGAATGACCCCGACCCGCCCAATTCTGTACCGTAACGGCTCCGTGTATAGCGCCGCAGACCCGTTCGCCACCGCGATGCTGGTCGACGGCGACACGGTCGCCTGGATCGGCTCCGAGCATGCGGCCGAATCGCTGGCCGATGCCACCATGACCGTCGTTGACCTGGCCGGCGCCCTCATCACCCCGGGCTTCGTGGACTCCCACGTCCACACCACAGAGACCGGTCTGGCCCTGGAATCCATCGACCTTTCCTCCTGTACCGGCATCACTGACCTGCTGGACCGGGTCGCAGCGGCGGCGCGCATCGGCGTCAGCACCGTGTTGGGGCACGGCTGGGATGAGTCGCGGTGGCCGGAGCGCATGGTCCCCACCGCCGGGCAACTGGACGCAGCCGGCGGAGGTAAGCACGTCTATCTGGCCCGCGCCGATGTCCATTCGGCGGTGGTTTCCGGGTCCCTCGCAGCTGCGCTGGACCTGGCGAACCTCGACGGCTGGGACAACGGCTTCGTGGTGCGCGACGCCCACGTCACGGCGCGGCTGGCCTCGCGGGATCTGGCCGACGGCGAACGCTCCGCCTACCAGAGCGCTGCGCTCCGGCGGGCCGCGGCCAACGGAATCGTGGCGGTCGCAGAGATGGGCGCGCCCCATATCTCACCGGTCGCCGACCTCCAGGCATTGCTCCGGATCGGCCAGGACCCCCTGGGGGAGCAGCTCCCGGAGATCCTGCCGTACTGGGGACAGCCTGTTACGTCGGTCACCGAGCTTCAGGAGGTGCTGGACCTGTTCGGTGGCAGCCTGGCTGGCATCGGCGGAGACCTCAACGTGGACGGTTCCCTTGGTTCCCGGACCGCGGCGCTCCGGGAACCCTATGCCGATGACGTCCATCGGGGTTCGGTTTTCCTCCAGGCCGACGCCGTCGCAGCGCATCTGGGTGCCGCCACCAGCATAGGAATGCAGGCAGGGTTCCATGTCATTGGGGACGCCGGCCTGGACGTGGTCCTGCAGGGTCTCGCCCTGGCAGCCGATGCCGAGGGCATCGAGGCGGTCCGGCGGGCACGCCACCGCCTGGAACACGTCGAACTCGCCGACGCTGAGGCTATCGCCCGACTGGTGCATTTTGGGGTCACCGTCAGTGCCCAGCCGGCCTTCGATGCGCGTTGGGGTGCTGCCGACGGGTTGTACAGCCAGCGCCTCGGAGCTGCGCGGATGACCGGGATGAACCCGTTCGCGAGCTTCCTGGCGGCAGGGGTCCCGCTGTGCTTCGGTTCCGACAGCCCCGTGACATCCCTCAACCCGTGGGCCACCCTCCGGGCGAGTGTGATGCACAACAACCCCGCGCAACGGATCTCCGCTCGCGCAGCCTTTATCGCCCACACCCGGGCCGGTTGGCGGGCCGTAGGCACGGGAAACCCGTTGTTGGGCCAGCTTGTCCCTGGTGCTCCGGCGTCGTACGCCGTGTGGGAGGTGGAGGAGCTGATGGTGCAGACGGCTGACAGCAGGGTGCAATCGTGGAGCACCGACCCCAGGGCGGGGACACCGCTCCTTCCTGCCCTCGATACCGGCGCGGACCCGGTGTGTCTTGAGACGGTCCATCGGGGCCGACAGTTGTTCCAGGCCCCAGGTTTCAACGAAATTTCATCGCCCCTACGGTCAGTGTCCTGACCTGCACAAACAAGTGTTTACGCAGGTCAGGGGGCTGTTGACACTCGCTCCACAGCACGTAAGCTGTGGAGTCAACGGGTCAGGAACTCAGAGAAGATTCACTGACCCGACCGAGCCGATTCAACGCAGGTCCTAGGCAGCCACCGTTTTTCAGTGGGCCTCGCCGCGCGTCACGGCATCGGTACCCCGGAACGGGTAGGTTCGCGCGTCAGTAGAAAACAGCTGTGATTCTTGGATCCGTGCTGGCCCGAAGGCGCGCGGATCTACCCGACCCTCCACGGCATCCCGATTCGATCGGCCTGGTGGCTCTTTTTCTGTCCCCCGCGGGCATCCAATATACTGGGCGTTTGGTTCCGGGCCCCGGGATCCGTGCGCCACGGCGTATCAGCTACGTGATCGAAGGTTGCCTGAGTGCGAGTCGTCACCATCATTCCCACCTACAACGAGATCGAGTCGCTTCCCCTGACAGTCGAACGACTGCGCCGGGCCGTACCTCACTCCGACGTCCTGGTGGTGGACGACAACAGCCCTGATGGTACCGGCGGGCTCGCCGACACCCTGGCAGGTGCCGACCCGCAGATCCATGTCCTGCACCGCACGGGTAAGGCGGGTCTGGGAGCCGCGTACATCGCGGGATTCACCTGGGCGCTGGACGCTGGCTACGACGTACTGGTCGAGATGGATGCTGACGGCTCTCACCGGCCCGAGCAGCTACAGTCCCTGCTCGACAAGGTGGCTGACGCCGACCTCGTCATTGGGTCGCGGTGGGTCCCCGGCGGCAGCGTGGTGAACTGGCCGCGACGCAGGAAATTACTCTCCCGGGCCGGCAGCACCTACTCCAGGCTGATGCTGGGCATCGATGTCCGGGATATCACCGCAGGCTACCGTGCGTTCCGCCGGGAAACCCTCGAAAAGGTTGAGCTGACAACCGTTGACTCGGTGGGGTACGGATTCCAGGTGGACATGACCTTCCGGGTGGCGACGCTGGGCCTGAAGATTGTTGAGGTGCCGATCACTTTCGTGGAACGGGAGTTCGGGGCATCGAAGATGAGTGGCGGAATTGTCCTCGAGGCCATTGCCAACGTCACCCGGTGGGGACTCGCCGCACGGTGGCGGGCACTGACCTCGCGCGACAAGAAGTAGCTTCCACAACCCGCCAGGACAGAAACGCCCCGCAGTGTCAGGGTTGCCGGTTCCTTCCGGCAATTCTTGCTGTCGGGGCCGCTTCTGGGGCTGGCGGGCACGAAAAAGCCGGGCTGACCCTGAGGGTCAACCCGGCTTTTTAACTTCCTATACCGCTAGTCCAACTTCCTGTACTGCTAGGCGGACTGGCGCTCTCCGCGGCGTTCCCGCAGGATGGTCAACCGATCCTGGAGGATCTGCTCCAGCTCGTCCATGCTGCGACGCTCCAGCAGCATGTCCCAGTGAGTACGTACTGGCTTGTCACCTGAGGTGTCGGGGCGTTCCCCGTCCACCAGCAACGCTTCCTTACCGGTTTTGGAAACCCAGACCGGTGGGACGTCAGCTTCCGCTGCAAAAGTGACGAACACCCGCTCGCCGTCTCCGCAACGGTATTCAACCCGCTGCCGTGGAGCTGGCTCAACACCGGATTCAGTCTCCATGCTTTGCGCTCCGAGGCGCATACCGCGCAAGCTACGATCGCTCATGTAATCTCCTACTCAACAATTTGGCATCCGTAACGGCGGATGATGGCGCGGTAGTGGCTACCGCAACCTGCCACTTACATAACGCTGTGGACGTGACGTCTGTTCCCGATCTGACCAGCGAAAGTACGGCAAACACCCAATTATACGCCGCGGCAGGGCACAAAAAGAAACCGGACAGCCGACGCGAGCCAGCCGTCCGGTTTCTACGGTGTCAGGCGCTGTGGGTACGGGACGGGCTACCGCCGTCGGGCGCATCAGCGGTCGCGTTGCCCAGGACGTTACCGATACCCTTGAGCGCTTCACCCACCTCACTGGGAATAATCCACAGCTTGTTAGACGATCCTTCGGCGAGCTTGGGAAGGGTCTGCAGGTATTGATAGGCGAGGAGCTTCTGGGTCGGGTTGCCCTTGTGGATGGCATCGAACACCTTCTGAATGGCCTGCGACTCGCCGTCGGCGCGGAGAATGGCCGCCTTGGCGTCACCTTCCGCGGCGAGGATGGCGGCCTGTCGCTGGCCCTCGGCTGTGAGGATCTGCGACTGCTTGGTTCCCTCGGCAGTCAAAATGGCTGCGCGGCGGTCCCGCTCGGCTCGCATCTGCTTCTCCATCGAGTCCTGGATGGACAGGGGAGGATCGATAGCCTTCAGTTCCACCCGGGATACCCGGATGCCCCAGCGACCGGTGGCCTCATCAAGCACTCCGCGCAGTTGGCCGTTGATCTGGTCGCGGGAGGTCAGGGCCTCCTCAAGGTTCAGACCACCAACCACGTTGCGCAGGGTGGTGGTGGTGAGCTGTTCCACGGCCTGGATGTAATTGGCGATCTCATAGGTAGCCGCCCGAGGATCAGTGACCTGGAAGTAGACCACCGTGTCGATCGAAACCACCAGGTTGTCTTCGGTGATGACGGGCTGGGGAGGGAATGACACCACCTGTTCGCGCAAGTCCAGCAGGGGCAGCAGCCGGTCCACGAAAGGGATCAGGATGGTCAACCCAGGTTGGAGGGTTCGCTGGTATTTTCCGAGCCGTTCCACCACACCGGCGCGAGCCTGCGGGACAATTCGCACCGACTTCACCAGCACGACCAGAACGAAAATGATCAGGGCAATCAGGACGACTGTCAGTCCGATTGCCCCTGCGTCGGTAGGCATATGTTCCCCTTTTGGTAGGTTGGCGCGCTCGTTGGGTAAGTCTGGGCAACCGTGGTTGGGCGGCCCGTCTGGGCAACCGCGTCTAGACAGCCCCGGAGTCGGCAGCTTGCGGGCGGGCGGGGGCACTGATCAGCGCGGTGGCACCGTCGATTCGGGTGACGGCGACACGTTCGCCGGCGGGAATTAGCGACCCGTCGAGGGTCCGGGCCGACCAGGTGTCACCGCCGATCTTCACGGTGCCGGATTCGCCGGTCACGATGTCGAGGGTGAGAGCCGACTCCCCGATGAGTCGGTCCACGTTGCTGAGCTGTTCGGGGGAGCCCCGCTTGAGGTGTTTCAGCGCCACCGGGCGGACCACCAGCACCATCAGGAGCGACACCACGCTGAAGATGATGACCTGCAGGAAGAACGCCGCGCCGAGGAAGGTGCTGATCATGGCTGCGAGGGCACCCATCGCCATCATGACGAAAAACAGGTCAAGAGTCAGGGTTTCCACTGCGGCAAGACCAAGGAAGAGAACCAGCCACAGGATCCAGCCGTTCTCCAAAAGCCACTCAAACATGTCTTCCCCTCTGGCTAAGGCGCCGTGAGCGCATACTGCGTTCTTCAATCATGCCAAAGCGGGGTGCGGAAACCTAGGGGTCGAGGCCTCAGCGGACCGGTTGTTATCGATCCGCAAGCCTCAGCGGTCCTGGTGCCGCCGGAAAACCTGGACGGTGAACCGGGCACTGGCTAGAGTCCGTTCGGGGAGCACCGCCAAATCCGCCCACAGGTCTTCTGGGACCAGATGGTGGCCAGCCGGGCCCATCAGCGCGACATTGTAGATATCGGTGCGGGACAGCTGCAGGGAGAGCTCAACGGTTGCCGAATCGGCCTCGTCGAACAGTCCGGTCAGGCTGGTTGCCACCGCCGTGGCCTTATCCGGGCGCACCTCAAGCAAACCGGCGTCGTCGGCGATTTCGGCAAGGTGCCCCGGCAGGGGGGTGACAACGACCAGCACACCGCCGTGATTCAGCACGCGATGGAACTCTTCGGGGTTGCGGGGCGCAAAAACGTTGAGGATGATGTCAACCCCTGAATCACGCACCGGCAACTGCCGCCACACATCCCAGACCACGCACACGCCGTCCCGCAGGATTCCGGCTGCCCGGCGCAGGGCGAACTTCGAAATATCGAGGGCCAGCACCGCGGCCCCGGGATGTCGGCGCTCCAGTTCGGCCAGGTAGTATCCGGTACCGGCACCGGCGTCGAGGATTACCCTGGGCTCGGCGACGTGCCGTTGCGCCAGGTCGGCCACAACCGCCTGAAGTGGGCCGTAGTGGCCTGCGCCGAGAAAGTCGGTTCGTGCCTGCACCATCACTGCGGTGTCCGACTGGAATTCGGTGCCCCTGCCAGTGAGCAGGTTGAAGTAGCCCTGCTTTGCCGCATCGAACCGGTGACCCGCCCCGCACACCAGCGCGCCCGCGCCGTCCAGGAGTCCTAGCGGCGCTGCGCACACGGGGCAGCACAACAGGTTCTCCGGAAGGTGGGGCATAGATTCATCCTAGGGCCGGAATTGGGAACACCCAGCGACTGATCTAGTCTCGGACTTGTGAAACCACATGAGCTGAATCACCTCCAGTCCGTAAGTTCACCGTCGATCTCACCTGATGCGCAGCGTTGTGTTGTGTCGGTGACCCGACCCGATTTCGATGCCGACAGTTATGTTGGGCAGCTGTGGGACATTGCGGTTCCCGGGGGCGCCGCGCGACGGTTGACCCGCGGTTTCCGCGACACCGCACCCCAGTATTCGCCGGACGGCACCGCCATCGCCTTCCTCAGGGCAGAGCCCGGCGGCAAGCCTCAGCTGATGATCGTTGACAGCCGCGGCGGCGAACCCCAGCGCCTGACGGACCAGAAAATGGGGGTTGGCTCGTTCAGCTTCTCGCCCGATTCGTCGAAGCTCACCTTCACCTCCCGCGTTCCGGAGCACGGCCGCTACGGGACCGTCGACGGCGTCGGCCCCGGGCTGGAGGATCCCCGCCTGATCAGCACGTTCAAGTACCGGATGAACGGGCTGGGCTATTCGCTGGACAAACGGACCCAGATTTTTGTTCTCGACGTACCGAGCCTCGACGCCGAACCTTTCGTGGAACCGGTCGGCAGGGCAAAGGAAGCTGCGGTGGACCCGGCTGGCAGCGAAAAGCCGGCAGCCAAGGAGAAGGCAACCGGCAAAGGGCTTCCGGAGGCCGTGCAGCTGACCACGGCAGACGCGGATCACAACGAGCCTGTTTTCACCCGCGACGGGCGCCGCATCCTCTTCACCGCGGCGCTGCATTCCGACGCCGACACCACCCTCTACACCGATGTCCATTCGATGGCGGTGGATGGGTCCGACGTCGTGCGGCTCACCAACCGCGGCTCCGGCACCCGGCTGGGCTGCAGCCGGCCGGTCGAAAGCCTCGATGGACACTGGCTGTTCTTCCTGGGCAGCGACCTTTCCGAGGACGGGCTGGACTTCCTGGCCCGCAACACCGCGCTCTACGTTGCTCCAGCCGCTGCACCCGGCGAAGCTCGGGCCATCACCGATGCCGAGACCGTGGACCTGGGCGAGGTGGGGGACATCGTGCCGCGCGGCGCCGATTCGGTGCTCGTCTTTAACCGGACCCGAGGCCGCGGCACCCTCCTCGAAGCCTCCGCCGACGGGACCGTCAGCACCCTGCTCGACGGCGAACTCATCGTGACGGGTGCAGCGGCTAAGGGCGACCTGGTGGTTGCCGCCTATACCGACCCCACCACGATGGGGGATCTGGCAGTAGTGTCCGGGGGCTCCCTCAAACCGCTCACAGACCTCTCCAACGACCTCCGGATGCAGACCGCAGTGGTGGCACCCAAAGAAGAAACCTTCACGGCCAGCGACGGGCACAGCGTGCATGGCTGGGTGCTGGAACCCGAGGGCGAGGGGCCCCACCCGGTCCTGCTCAACATTCACGGCGGCCCGTTCGCCCAATATGGCTGGGGATACTTCGACGAGTCGCAGGTGTATGTCAACGCCGGGTACGCCGTCGTCATGTGCAACCCGCGGGGAGCGGCCGGGTACGGGCAGGAGCACGGCCGCGTGATCAAGGGAGCGATGGGTACCGTTGACCTCCTCGATGTCCTGGGCTTCCTGGACGGCGCACTGGAGAAATACCCGTCGTTTGATCGGGACCGGCTGGGCGTCATGGGCGGGTCCTACGGCGGCTACCTGACCGCGTGGACCATCTCCAAGGACCATCGGTTCACGGCGGCAGTGGTCGAACGCGGCTACCTGGATCCGCCGTCGTTCGTCGGTTCATCGGACATTGGCTGGTTCTTCTCCGATGCCTACACCGGCAACGATCCTGATCAGGTGAGGGCACAGAATCCGTTTGCACACGTCGACAAGGTGCAGACCCCCACCTTCGTGGTCCACTCCGAGGAGGATCTGCGCTGCCCGCTGGAGCAGGCTCAACGCTATTACACGGCGTTGAAGCTGCGCGGAGTGCCAACAGAGCTTCTGGTGTTCCCGGGCGAGACCCACGAATTGTCCCGCGCCGGATCACCGTGGCACCGTCGGCAGCGGTTTGAGCACCTTCTCAACTGGTGGGCCAGATACCTGCCGACGGCGAAGAACCAGCAGCCGTAAGCGGCTAGCCCACAGCGGCTAGCTCACAGCGGCTGGCGGCAGCGCAGCATGGCGGGGGAGCAGGATCTTAAAGCAGGCGCCCCAGCCCGGTCGGGAGACCACCGTTGCGCTGCCGCCCGTGCATAACCGGTTGCCACCGTGCCGTCACCTGGAGCAGAATCAGACGATATCGAACGTACTGTTGGATGCTGGTGCGCACGAGGCTAGCGACGCCGTTGGGAGCCGCTGCGGCGACCCCGGCAGTAGGAGAGACGATGAGCACGTCGACGACGACGACCGACCCACACGAGTTACCCTCGCACACCGCCGACCAACATGATCTGATCCGGGTTCAGGGTGCCCGTGAGAACAATCTCAAAGACCTCTCAGTCGACATTCCGAAGCGCCGCCTGACGGTTTTTACTGGCGTGTCCGGATCGGGCAAGAGTTCCCTGGTGTTCGCGACCATCGCTGCCGAGTCGCAGCGGATGATCAATGAAACCTACAGCGCATTTGTCCAGGGATTCATGCCCAGCCTGGCGCGCCCCGACGTCGACCGCCTGGAAGGCCTGACGACGGCGATCATCGTCGACCAGGAGCGGATGGGCGCCAATCCACGCTCGACGGTTGGCACCGCCACCGACGCCAACGCGATGCTCCGGATCCTCTTCAGCCGCCTTGGCTCACCGTATGTGGGACCGCCGACGGCGTTTTCCTTCAACGTGCCCACCCGTAAGGCCAGCGGAGTGATGAGTACCGACAAGGGCGGCCGGGTGGAGAAAAGCGTGGTCAGGGATGCCGTCTATCTGGGTGGCATGTGTGCACGCTGCGAGGGCATGGGATCGGTCTCCGATTTCGACCTGACGGCGCTCTTCGACGAGACCAAGTCGCTGGGGGAGGGAGCACTCACTATTCCCGGGTACAGCATGGACGGCTGGTACGGCCGGATCTTCAGCGGTGCAGGGTTCGACATCGACAAACCGCTGGCCAGCTTCACCAAGAAGGAACTCGACGAGCTCCTGTACAAGGAGCCGACCAAGGTGAAGGTCGAGGGCATCAACCTCACATTCGAGGGAGTCATCCCGAAGATCCAGAAGTCGATGCTGTCCAAGGACGTTGAGGCGATGCAACCTCATATCCGAGCGTTCGTGGAGCGGGCCATCACCTTCCAGCCGTGCCCCGAATGCCAAGGCACCCGGCTCAGTCCTGAAGCCAGATCCTCGACGATTCAGGGCAAGAACATCGCCGATCTGTGCATCATGCAGATCGATGAGCTGGCGGCCTGGGTGCGTGCGTTGCAGGAACCGTCCGTGACGCCCCTGTTGAAGGGCTTGCAACACCTGCTGGATTCTTTCGCGGAGATCGGGCTGGGATATCTATCGCTTGACCGGCCGGCCGGCACCCTGTCCGGGGGAGAGGCTCAGCGGACCAAGATGATCCGGCACCTCGGTTCCTCGCTGACCGATATCACCTACGTTTTTGATGAGCCGACCATCGGCCTGCACCCGCACGACATTCAGCGGATGAACGGGCTGCTGATCCAGTTGCGTGACAAGGGAAATACGGTGCTGGTGGTGGAGCACAAACCCGAGACCATAGCCATCGCTGATCATGTGATCGATCTGGGTCCTGGCGCTGGCACCCAGGGCGGCAGCGTCTGCTTCGAGGGCAGCGTCGATGGCCTGCGTACCAGTGACACCATCACCGGTCGACACCTCGACGACCGGGCAGCTGTCAAGGCAACGGTGCGTCAGCCCTCGGGCAGCCTGGAGGTGCGCGGCGCAGCAACCCACAACCTTCAGAACGTGGACGTTGACGTGCCGCTGGGTGTGCTCTGCGTAGTCACGGGGGTGGCTGGTTCAGGTAAGAGTTCGCTCATCCACGGGTCGGTCGCCGGACGCGAGGGTGTGGTGGTGATCGACCAGGGCGCCATCAAGGGGTCGCGCCGCAGCAATCCCGCCACCTACACGGGACTCCTCGAGCCGATCCGAAAGGCTTTCGCCAAAGCGAACGGCGTCAAACCGGCCCTGTTCAGTTCCAACTCCGAGGGTGCCTGCCCCACCTGCAACGGTGCTGGCATTATCTTCACTGAACTCGGGGTCATGGCCACTGTCGAGTCCACCTGCGAGGACTGCGAGGGGAGAAGATTCCAGGCGTCGGTCCTTGAGTACGCCCTGGGGGGACGCAACATCGCCGAGGTACTTGCCATGTCGATGACCGAGGCTGAAACCTTCTTCGGCGCGGGCGACGCCCGCACCCCGGCCGCCCACAG
>NZ_ASZW01000228.1:0-6887 GCF_000468215.1 Arthrobacter sp. CAL618
CACCACATGTTCAAAACCGAAGGCTACTGGCACTACCAACAACCCGACCCCGGCACCATCATCGCGATCTCACCACTCGGCGAAACCTACCTCACCACAGCAGACCCACCACCAGCACCACCAGCCGACATGCCCCCGCCCTTTTAATCTTCCGGGCTGTGGCAGGTAATACGGCGCCGTGGGATGATCGGCCATGACAATCAGTCACTGCTATTTGTTCGCCCTCACGGATGGCGGCGGGACTGTGCCTCCTGAGCTCGGGGTCGCACGTCGGCTCGTTGCTCGCGGTCACCNCCGGGTAACGGTGCTAGCCGATGAATCGATGACCGCTCAGGTACAGGCCACGGGTGCGACGTTGAAAACCTGGACCCGGGCCGCGCCGGACGAATTCCGTGACTGGGAGCTGAAGAATCCGCTAACGCTCGCACGCACGATGGCCGATCTCATGTTCACAGGTCCTGCGCCAAGCCAGGCAACCGATACCGCCGCAGAGGTAGACACGACTCGCCCCGATCTCGTCCTCACCTCCTTTCCCGCCCTCGGCGCGATGATCGCGGCGGAGGCTCGGGGTGTGCCCTTCGACGTACTTATCCCGAATGCCTACCCGCTTCCCGCGCCGGGGATGCCGCCGTTCGGCGGCGGTCTGGCTCCCGCACACGGCCCACTGGGTCGCCTCCGGGACCGGATTGCGAACGCGGGAAGCACACTGCTCTTCGACCGCTACGCGCTGAAAGCAATCAATTCGGTTCGAGCGACAGCCGGCCTTCAGCCAGTCGCACACGTCTGGGACCAACTGCATCACGCCCGGCGACAGCTAGTGCTCACTTCGCAGGCTTTTGATTTCCCTGCCGACCTGCCAGCCAACGCGTGCTACGTCGGCCCTATCCTCGACGACCCGGCTTGGGCTGTCGACGAACCCTGGACTCCTCCAGAGGGGGGAGCTCCCCTGGTGCTGGTCGCCCTGTCTTCTACCTTCCAAAACCAGATCGACTGCATGCAGAGAATCGTTGACGCTCTCGCCACGCTCCCAGTGCGCGGACTAGTCACCACTGGACCGACAATTCGCCCTAGTGCCCTGCGCACGGCGACGAATGTGATAGTTGTGAACTCAGCGCCCCACACCGCGATCTTGCGCGACGCCTCACTAGTCATCACTCATGGCGGCCATGGAACAGTGATCAAGACCCTGTCCGCCGGACTGCCGATGGTGATCCTCCATCACGGCCGCGATCAGGCGGGTAACTCTCGCCGTGTGACTGACAGGGGTGCGGGAATCGCGGTCCCGCGCCGGGCGCCAGTAGAGCGGATCGCGCGGGCAGTGGCAGAGATTCTCGCATCACCTGTGTACCGCGAGTCGGCGGAACGACTCGGGCATGCTGTGGTCGCCGAGGCGTCGAACAACGGGCTACTTGACGCGCTCGAGAGGATATGACCCGCGTTGCTTTAGCGGGACGAATCGTGGGAGTGCGGTCCCAGCTCCCAGCTGTCATTCGGCGTTCTTAACAGCTTCCAGGCGAGGAACGCCATCCCAAGCGTCGTGAGGTTCCAGGCGAGAAGATCAACCCACCGAATGTCGGTGATAACAGCAAAGAGGTGGAGCGGTTGGGAGATAATCAGCAGGAGCGCGACAATTCGGGGCATCAGCCGGGCTCGGAAACACAGGATACCCAGCAGGACGACTCCGACTATGTGCCCGATGATGAAGACCGTCAGCAGCAAGTCCTGACTCGGAAGACTCAGCAATTCATCACTGAGCGCACTGACTTGCTCTGGCGTCAGCCCAATTTTGGTGGCCGCCAGCAGCGCGGCATCCATCCCCGTCAAAACACTCAGTGCAAGATACCCGGGAATGAGAAATACGCCGGTTGCAAGCGAGAGGCCTGGGCGGTGTCTCCTCGTCAGTTGCAGAGCTGCCCACGCTCCAGGCAGGAGAGTGAACAACGCAACGACCCCCAACCAGAGAACGGTTTGCTGCACAGCCTGGTTCACGGCGATGGTTTCGCCCACCGGAGCTCCAGGCAGAAGGAACCGAATAAATGACACTGCGATGGGGCCGAGAGGCAAGAGAATAGCCGCAAGCATTCGGTCGAAGGTGCGATAGTCGCGAACCCTTCGCACCTTCGGCTTCCGGGTGGTCACGGAGGTTGCTTGTGGAAGGGCAGCCTGGTGGGATTCGGGGGACATGATGGGATCTTTCCGATGGGATGAAGCCTGCAGTGCGGGCGGGCAACTGATGATTGCCTACTCCCAGCATCGTTGGGTCATGCAACAGGCGGATGAGGATCAGCCCCCCTATCCCGATTTCGGGCAGGAACTTCTGCCCGGTCGCCCTGGGGGCACACACCCTACCCACCCCGACTTCAGGAGTGCATAATCAGACCATGGCAAGCTCCCGTCAGCATCCAGACGTCATCAGGGTGCTGCTCGCGGATGATCATCCCGTGGTGCGTCATGGTCTTAACGCACTCCTCAGCACCTTCCGTGGCATGGAGGTTGTTGGTCAGGTGGGGTCCGGGCGTGAGGCTGTGCGGGAAGCAGCGTTGCTGACCCCCGACGTCGTCGTAATGGACCTGCGCATGCCCGATCTGGGCGGCATTCAGGCCGCGGAGCAAATCCTGCGTCACAATCCGAGCGTCGGGATTCTCATTCTGACCATGTTCGACGACGACGAAATGGTGGTGGATGCCATCCAGGCCGGAGTTCGCGGCTACCTGGTGAAGGGAGCCGAACAAGAGGAGATCGAGCGAGCCATCCGAGCGGTTGCCGCCGGAGAGGCAATATTCAGCAGCGCCGTAGTGGCAGGAGCGCTGGGCCGCCGTGCGTCGCCGTCGGCCGCTATCCCCTTGCAGCAGATCACCCTCCGTGAGCGTGAAGTGCTAGATCTCATCGCAGCGGGCATCGGCAATGAGGACATCTCCCGCCGTCTGCAGCTCGCTCCCAAGACCGTAGGAAATCACGTTTCATCGATCTTTCACAAACTCGGAGTGGCGACTCGGAGCCAGGCGATCGTCCTCGCTCGAGAGGCCGGGTTGGGCCGTAGTGTCTGAGCTTTCGGTGGTTCACGATTCGGTCCTCCCAATACCGGGTGAACCGCATGGTCGGCGAGCGGTCACTGCAATCGCTGGTATTGGTGCCTTGATGGTCGTCTTCGTCGTGATTGCGGCAATAGGTTCTGGCACAGGTTCAGACCTTCTGGTCGAGAGCTACACCTTAACTAACATCACGATCGGCATCAGTTTGCTCGGATCGGGAAGCCTCATCGGATGGTTCCGTCCCTCGAACGCCGTTGGTTGGCTTTTCCTTGCCTGTGGGAGCGGCCACCTGCTGAGCGCAACCGTTGCGGTCTTGCTACTACTCGGCACAGCTGCCGGGTGGCCAACACTCTTGACCCGGACCCTGACAACGCTGTTCCACGCTGGCTGGATCATCGGCATCCCCGGCCTGTTCCTCCTGGCTCTGTTACTTTTTCCGACCGGACAGCTCCTTTCTCGCCGGTGGATGCCGGTGGCAGCGGCGATCATAGCCACCACCGGGTACAACGTCACCGCTGCTGCGTTGTCCTCCGAGTCCCTGCTGGGGAGCTCAGCAACGGTATCGGTGCTTTCGTCTGGCTATCGCGCCCCCGAGCCGGTGGAACTTGCACTGAATCTCGTGAGCGCAGCATTGTTTGCCCTGGTCACGGTCTCACTCGTTGTGCGCTACAGAAGGGGTGGCGAAGAAGCCAGGCGCCAGTTGCTCTGGCTTATCCTCGCCGTTGTCGCCGTCGGTCTACTCAATTCCCAACGATGGATCACTGGCGACGGGCCCATATTGCTCCTCCTCAGTATCGGCCTTATCCCCGTTGCGGTTGCTATCGCCATTGTGCGCTATCGCCTACTTGATATCCGGCTGGTGTTGTCTCGTACCCTCGTATACACGCTGGCAGTGGCCACGACAATCGTGGTGTATGGCGCGATAGTAGGCGCCTTTGCCCTGCTGTTCCCCTCTGAGAACGATCTGGAAGCCGCCACTCTGGCGGTTATCCTCGTTGCCATCGCGTTCAATCCAGTGAGGCTGCTTCTCCATCGGCTGATCAGTCGGGCATTTTACGGTTCCAGGGCTGACATCGCTGGCACTGCGTTGAAGGTGGCTGACCGCATACAGGGCTCCGGCGATGACCTCAGCGCCCTCCTTGACGGCGCCCGAGCCGACCTCCGATTGCCCTACCTTGCCGTCAAGAAGGAGTCGGATGCCACGCTGATCGCCTCATCCGGGGAGTTGGAGGACCATGCCCGGCTGGCCGCCGTTCCCCTGCGCTATCGCGGCAAGAAACGCGCGACTCTCCTTGTCGGATTACGTCGCGGCGAGTGGAAGTTGCATGACTCAGACCTGCGGGTGCTTTCCCTGATTGCCGCGCCGCTGGCGGTTGCCCAGCACGCTATTGAGCTGACAGAAGAGGTGCGTGCTGCCCGTGCCTCAACGGTGCAGGCAAGGGAGTGGGAGCGTAAGCGTCTCCATCGCGAACTTCACGACGGCCTCGGGCCGGATCTGACGAGCATCGCTCTGCGTGCCGATGCTGCGTACAATCTGATTCCGAACGATCCGGACCTGGCTTTGGTTCACCTGGCAGAACTGCGTCAGCAGGTGCGATCGTCAATCAATGACGTGCGTCGCGTCGTCTACGGACTTCGGCCGATGGAACTCGACAGGCTTGGATTTGTCGAAGCCATTCGTCGAAAGATTGCGAACGCGAACGGAGATGTTGGCCGTGCGCTTTCCGTTAGCGGCATCCTGCCCGACATCGTCCCTGAACTTTCGCCAGCTACGGAACTGGCAACATACCGAATCGTGAGCGAGGGGCTTGAAAACGTGCTGCGGCATTCGGATGCTACCTCGTGCACGGTCACGATCTCGGTGGCCGATGACCTCAGGATCTCGGTGAAGGATAACGGTAGCCCGGTAACGACGTGGATCCGCGGAGTCGGAATCAACTCGATAGTCGATCGGGCAGAGGAGCTCGGTGGGTCGGCGTCGGTCAGTGCGGCCTCCACCGGCTGGCGGGTCGAGGCCTGTATTCCGTTTCCGGCTACGAATGAGGCTGCAACGCAGGACAGCATTTCCAAAACTAACGGTTCATTCCGATAGCCCCTCGAAAGTCACCACCACTGCGCTGGTCGACCAGAGGGACCGGCGCAGTGGTTGACGGGCAGCCGCGACTTAGAACGCCGTCGGCCCGCCCTATCTGAGTACTCGGCGTAGGGGGTATAGGGCACATTTGGTGCATGTGATTCCTATCACCTAATTAGCTAATAACGCTCGTCTTTGGCATAGTCGGGCGCTGCACTCAGCAAATTCCAAGAAAAATGTGAGAGGACCCCGTCATGCCCGACCAGACATTCCAAATCATCGCGATGGTGATCTATATGAGCGCCATGCTCGGAATCGGATGGTATGCCTTCAGGAAGACCTCGGATCTCGACGACTACATGCTCGCCGGCCGTGGACTCAAACCGGGTGTGGCAGCCCTCAGCGCCGGAGCCTCAGACATGTCAGGATGGCTCCTCCTCGGACTACCGGGAGCCATTTATGTGTCGGGTCTGATCGAAATCTGGATAGCCATCGGTCTGACCGCCGGCGCATGGCTGAACTGGAAATTTGTCGCCCCAAGACTACGCAGCTACACAGAGGTCTCGAACAATTCGATTACGGTACCAAGTTTCCTTGAGAACAGGCTGAAAGATAAGTCACGGATCCTGCGGGTCGTTTCCGGAATCATCATCCTCGTGTTCTTCACCTTCTACGTCTCATCCGGGATGGTGGCGGGCGGACTCTTCTTCGAAAGCTCCTTCAACTCCAACTACACCGTCGGCATGATCATCGTCGCCGCGATCACCATCGCCTACACCCTGTTCGGCGGCTTCATGGGAGCAACCTATACCGACGTTGCCCAGGGCGTGCTGATGCTGGTGGCCCTGATCCTCGTTCCGATTATCGGTCTCATTGAGGTAGGCGGCTTCGGCGGCCTGACCGATTCCATCCGCGAGGTCGATCCATCCTTCCTGAACATCGTCGCCGGCGGATCAACGGTAGCCATCATCTCGGCGGCTTCCTGGGGTCTCGGCTACTTCGGACAGCCACACATCATCGTTCGGTTCATGGCGATGCGCACCCCTCAGGATGCAGTTGCCGGACGCCGGATTGGTGTGGGTTGGATGGTCCTGACCGTTATCGGCGCCATCTCCACCGCACTGGTCGGCATCGCCTACTTCCAGCAAAACCCGAACCTGTCACTCACCGATCCGGAAGCAGTGTTCCTCGACCTGTCGCAGGCCTTCTTCCACCCCTTCGTGGCGGGCATCATCCTCGCGGCAGTTCTCGCGGCAGTCATGAGCACCATCTCCTCACAGCTCGTGGTTTGCTCATCGGCACTCGTTGAAGACCTCTACAACATGGTCTCCAAACGCACCCTGACCAACAAGCAGGGCGTTGTCCTTGGCCGTCTCGGCGTCCTGGTCGTGGCTGTTGTCGCAATCGTCCTGGCCTCCGGCCGCAGCGAGTCAATCCTCTCCCTGGTCGCCTTCGCGTGGGCCGGCTTCGGTGCCGCATTCGGTCCGACCGTCCTGCTGGCCCTGTACTGGAAGAAGCTCAGTATGCCTGGCGCCCTCGCCGGCATGGTTGCTGGCGCGGTCGTGGTCTTCGTCTGGGGCAACTCGCCCCTGGCCGACACCATGTACGAGATTGTCCCCGGCTTCTTCCTCAACCTGATCGTCGCCATCGTGGTCAGCAAACTCACCTGGAAGGCAAACGCCGAGATCGAAACCGAATTCGATCTGGCCGTCAAAGGCACCCGCTCCTTCAAGCGGATCGCTGCTGAAGACAAGGTCACCCTCTAGGTCAGCACCAGAACA
>NZ_ASZW01000229.1:0-8799 GCF_000468215.1 Arthrobacter sp. CAL618
CCCGCGGCGAGCAGGTGCTGCGCTGCCTGGGTGCCGCCACCATAGTTGTCGGTGTCGACGTACGTCAGTCCGTGCTGGCTCTGCCAGGGCCTGCCGATGAAGATGATGGGCAGGCCACTCTCCGCCAGCGGCCCCACCCAGGTGTCCCCCTGGTGGTGCGACACCACGATGGCCCCATCCACGTGCCCGCCCCGCAGGTAGCGCACGGTCCGCGCCGCATCGTTGCTGCGGGACATGAGCAGGACCAGCTGCACATCGGTTTCCCGCAGCGACTCGGTGACGCCGGTGATGACCATGGCGAAGAAGGGGTCCATCATGACGCGCATGTCCGGTTCAGGAATGACCAGCGCTATCGACGCGGTACGCCGGGTGACCAGTGACCGTGCCGCACGGTTGGGCGTGTAGGCGAGGGCGACGACGGCGGCGTCCACCGCAGCCTGCGCCTCCGGGCTCACCCGGCTGCCCCCGTTGATGGCACGCGACGCCGTCGACCGGGACACGCCGGCCGCCGCCGCCAGGTCCTCCAGGGTGGGGCTGTATTTCGCTCCCGGCGGGTGGGCGAGTCCGGGACGCCCGGCCCGTGGTTGCTGATCATTCATCACCTAGAGAATACGACACGATGACCTGCCAGCGGGGCCTACCTGCTGGTGGCCAGCACGGTGTCCCCCGGGCCAGTCACCGCCTCCGCGGGGCCGGGTCCCACCTGGTGCACCGGTCCGGGGGTCCGCAGCGCGTTGGCCGCGGCGGCCCGGGCATACCAGAGGGCGCTGGCCTTCGGAGTCCGCTGCTGAGTGTCATAGTCCACCCGGACCAGACCGAAGCGCTGGTGATAGCCCCACGCCCATTCGAAGTTGTCCAGGAAGGACCACGCGAGGTAGCCGCGCACGTCGGCGCCGTCGTCGATCGCTGCCCGGACCGCCCTCAGATGACTGTCGAAGTAGGCCAGCCGGTCTTGGTCGTCAACGAACCCCGACCCGTCAGGCACGTCATCGTAGGCAGCACCGTTTTCGGTGACGTAGACGGGGATGCCCGCCAGCCCGGTGTACTCCTCGTGGATGCGGACCAGCAGCCGGCGCAGGCCGTCGGGCTGCACCTCCCAGCCCATCCCGGTAACCGGGAGGCCGCGCGGTGCGGACCGTACCCCGTCGGCTGCGACATACGGCGACGCGACCGGTCGGCCCTGCGGGGCGTGCCCGCCGTCGTCGTTGGCAGGATCGACCGACGTCGTCACCGCCTCGCCGTGATAATAGTTCACGCCCAGCAGGTCAAGAGGCTCGGAGATGATGGCCAGGTCGCCGTCGTGGATGAACTCCTCCAGGCCAAGGTGGCGGACGTCGTCGAGCACGTCCTGGGGGTACTGGCCCCTGAACACCGGATCGAGGAAGATCCGGTTGAACTGGCCGTCGATGCGGCGGGCGGCGTCGACATCGGCGTCGCTGTCCGGGTCGACCGGATCCGGGACGGTGAGGTTGAGCGTCAGCCCCAGCTGCGCTGCCGGGTCACGCCGGCGCAGCTCCTGCGCCGCCAGCCCGTGGCCGAGGAGCAGGTGGTGCGCTGCGGCGAGCGCGGCGCGGGGGTCCTGCCTGCCGGGCGCGTGAATCCCCGCCGCGTACCCGAGGAACGCTGAACACCACGGCTCGTTCAGGGTGGTCCAGATGCGGACCCGGTCGCCGAGGGCTTCATGCAGCACTGCTGCATACTCGGCGAACCGGTAGGCGGTGTCGCGGTTGGCCCAGCCGCCCTGCTCCTCCAGCGCCTGCGGCAGGTCCCAGTGATAGAGGGTCAGCCAGGGCTTGATGCCGGCGGCGACCAGCTGATCCACCAGGCGGGAGTAGAACTCGATGCCCTCGATGTTCGGCGTCACGCCGTCCGGCATGCACCGGGCCCAGGAAGTGGAGAAGCGGTAGGCCTGCAGGTTGAGCAGTTTCATCAACGCCACGTCGTCGGCTGAGCGGTGGTAGTGGTCGCAGGCGATGTCACCGTTGTGCGCATCGGCAACCGCTCCGGGCTCCCGGGAGAACACGTCCCAGATGGAATCCTGCCGGCCGTCCTCGTGGGCTGCCCCTTCAATCTGGTAGGCCGCCGTGGCCGCACCCCAGAGGAATCCCTCCGGAAAGGTGATGTCTGTGTTGGTCATCCTTTGACTGCTCCTTGCATGATTCCTGAAACGAGTTGGCGTCCTGCGAGAACGAATACCAGCAGGAGAGGGATGGTCGAAAGCACTGCACCGGCGAGAACCACAGAGTAGTCAACGAAGTGGGCTGCCTGGAGTAGCTGCAGTGCCACCGGAAGAGTGGGATTGCTGGGGTCGAGCACGATGAATGGCCAGAAGAAGTTGGTCCAGGTGGCCATGAAGGTGAAGAGGGCCAGCATGGCGGCGGCTGGCCGAGCGGCCGGGAGCCCCACGTGCCAGAACGCCCTGATCATCGACGCCCCGTCGACCCGCACCGCCTCGATCAGCTCATCGGGCAGTGCGTCCCGGATGTACTGGGTCATCCAGAACACACCGAACGCCGTCACGAGGGCCGGGATGATCACCGCCCACAGGGACCCGGTCCAGCCAAACCTGGACATCACAATGAACAGGGGCACCACGCCGAGCTGGGTGGGGACCGCCATGGTGGCGATCACAAACACCAGCAGCCACTTGCTGCCCTTGAACTTCAGTTTGGCGAAGGCGAAACCGGCCAGCGTCGAGAAAAAGACCACCGAGAACGCGGTCACGCTGGAGACCAGCAACGAGTTCCCGAGCGCTGTCCAGAAGGGAATGCTGTCCAGCACCTGCGCCGCGTTGGCCAGGAAGTTACCGCCCGGCAGCAGGGGGATCCCGCGGGACAACACGGTACTGTCGTGGCTGCCGACCAGGTAGGACCAGTAGAGCGGGAACAGCGAACCGAGCAGGACGGCGCCGAGGAACCCGTAGGTGAGGAACCCGGGGCGCCGCCCGGTTCCGCCCGGGCCTTTCCGACGACGTCGGTTGCCCCGGCGGGACGCAGCGCGTGCTGCCCCCTTTCCTGCCGTTTGTGCGGTCAAGGGGATGGAGCTCACTTGGTGCCTCCCTGGTTGGCGATGCGCCGGGTGATGAAAAAGTTCAGGACTGCAATCAACACGATGATCAGGAACAGCAGCCAGGCGACGGCCGAGGCGCGTCCGAAGTTGCGTTGGCCCCACCCCAGTTCCCAGATGTACATCGTGAGGGTCTGCCATTGCCGGTCGGCTCCACCCAACCCGTACTGGTCGAACACCCGCGGCTCGTCGAAGATCTGAAGTCCGCCGATGGTCGAGGTGATCACCACGAAGATGACCGTGGGCCTCAGCATCGGCACGGTGAGCGAGAAGAACTGGCGGAGCCGGCCCGCCCCGTCGATGGCCGCCGATTCGTAAACGTCCCGCGGAATGGCCTGCATGGCCGCCAGGAAGATCAGCGTGTTGTAGCCGATCCAGCGGAAATTCACCATAGTGGCGATGGCCATGTGGCTGGCCGTCGGATCGGAGTGCCAGCGCACGCCCTCGAAGCCGAGCGACCTGAGAATCTCGTTGACCAAGCCGAACTGGTCGGCGAACAGGTTGTTGAAGATCAGGCCCACAGCCACCGGTGCGACGACGAATGGAACCAGTACCCCCATCCGCCAGAAGGTTTTCGCCCGCAGGTTCGCGTCGAGGAAGGCGGCGATGACGATTGCCGCCACCACCTGTGGCACTGAGGAGAGCAGGAAGATGCTGAACGTGTTGCCCACAGCGTTCCAGAAGAACGGCTGGGACAGGATGAACGTGTAGTTCTCCAGCCCCGCGAACTCCCCCTGGCCGCCGATCAGGTTCCAGTTGTGGATGGAAACCCAGGCCGTGTATCCCAGGGGAAACAGGCCGGTGATGGCGAACAGGAGGAAGAACGGCGAGATGTAGAGGTACGGGGAAAACTTCACATCCCAGCGGGACAGCCGATGGGAGAAAGTGATCCGTCGAACCTTTTTGGACGACGGCGGGCGCCGGGGTGGGGCTGGTTTCAGCGCCCGGTCGGTGACGGCCATGGTGTCAGAGCGCGTTGACCGCGGTGACGAACTTGTCCCAGGAGGAGGCGACGTCGTCGGTCTGGTCGACGTCGACACGGGTCAGGGCCTGCTGCATCGCATCGTTGATGGGGAAGTACTTCGGTCCCTTGAAGGGGGTGACGTCCACGGCCAGCGCCCGCTCGGCGAGGATCTCCCCGGTGGGTGCGTCGTTGAAGAACTCGTTGGTCGCGTCCAGCAGGTCGGTGCTTTCCAGTGCCTCGACCTGGCTGGGGAACGTGCCCTTCGCGTTGAATGCCTTGATCTGCTGTTCGGGTGCGGTGAGCCAGTCGGCGAGCTTCTTGGCTTCGGCCTGATTTTCGCCCTGCACGGGGACCGTCAGGTAGGACCCGCCCCAGTTGCCGCCACCGCCGGGGAAGACATTGGCAATGTCCCATCCTTCGACGCCTTCGGCGTTGCCCTCAATGACACCGAGCATCCAGCCGGGGCACAGCATGGTGGCAAACGCATCGGACTGGAATCCCGCCGTCCAGTCTTCGCTCCACTGGCCCAGATGCGCCGAGAGGTTGTCATCCACCGAGGCAGCGACCACGGTCTCGTAGATTTCCTTGACCTCGGCATTATCGGCGGCGATGACCGTGCCGTCCTCATTTTCGTAGGCATTCTCAACCTGGTTGATCATGCCCTGGTACGTGGCTCCGGCTGAATCGAACCAGGCGACACCGTCGCTGGCGGCGACGAAGTCCCGTCCAGCCTCAAAGTAGCTGTCCCAGGTGCCGCCCAGTAGCGCAGCGACTTCGTCCCGGTCGGTGGGCAGGCCAGCGTCCTCAAAGAGGTCGGCCCGGTAGCAGACACCCTGGGGGCCCACATCGGTGCCGTAGCCGATGAGCTTGCCATCCGGGGTGGTGGCGGCCTCGGTCTTCCAGTCCAGCCAGCGGCCGTCGACCGCAGGGTCGGCGAGGTCAGCGAACTGGTCGGGGAATTCCATCAGCTCCGCCAACCAGTCAACCTCGATCGCTTCGATGTCGGAGAGTCCCGACCCTGCGGCCAGCCGGGTGGTGAGGTTGTCGCGGGCCTCGTTGGAGGTGGCCGCCTTCTTGTGTTCGATGGTCACGTTGTCGTTGAGTTCTTCGTATTCGGTGAAGAGGTCTTCGTACCCGAACTCGTTGAAGGTGGCAACGGTGAGAGTGACGTCTGACTCGCCGGTAGCGTCGTCGATATTGCCCGCCGGGGCTGAATTGGAACCGCAGGCTGAGACGGCGAGGGCTAGGCAAACTGCGCTGGCTGATAGCGCGGTGAATCTTGCTCGATTGTGCACGGGGTGACTCCTTTGTCGGGTGATGACCTGAATCGTCATGGGAGCGCTCTCACGCTCTGGAATCATCCTTGAGTGACCTGCGTCTCATGTCAAGTGGGAGCGCTTCCACGGCCTCTAAATACGACTGCTCCGTCACCATCGCACCTAGTCAGGGGCCCGCGGCACGAACGGCCGTAATGCAATCGTTATCTCCGAGGTGGCCCTCAAAGGGCTAGGGGAAGGTCTTAGGCGCTGGACCATCGCTTGACACCGCGCCGCCTGCCGGTATTACCTAAGTGAATTACCTAATGACCATTCGGTCACTAATAACCAGACCGGTCAGCTTGTCCGGTCAAAACAGTGAGGTTCCAATGGCGGACACCGGTGCCCGACACACGCATCCTATCCTCGAGCAGGATCATGCCTCCCGCTGGTTAGGCATCGACGTCGTCGACCTGGCCGATGGCCACGCGATCATCACCATGCGCCTTCGCCCCGACATGCTCAACGGGTTTGGCATCGCCCACGGCGGGATGGTCTTTGCCCTCGCCGACTCGGCCTTCGCCCTGGCCTGCAACCCCATCGGTGAAACGGACACCATTACCGTCGCCTCGGGCGCGGACGTCACCTTCCTGGCCTCGGCCCATCCCGGGGATCTGCTGACCGCCACCGCTGACCGGCGCGCCTCAGCCGGGCGTAGCGGCCTCTACGACATTTCCATCTCCGCGGAAAACGAGAACGGTACCCGGGCGATTGCCGAGTTCCGTGGCCGTTCCCGGACCATCCCCAATCCCCAGCTCGCCAAGCCCAGCAGCGCCGCTGTCACCACCACAGAAAAGAGCCTCCCATGACCAGCACGGCACTCAAGGCCTCAGCCGCCGATCCCTCAACCCTTGACACCGAGGAACTGATGTCGAGGGACCAGATCGAAGCCCTGCAGCTGACCAGGCTCCAGCACACTGTGCAGTATGCCTACGACAGGGTCCAGTTGTACAAGGACAAGTTCGATGCGGCAGGGGTTCACCCGACGGATCTTAAAGAACTCAGCGATTTGTCGCTCTTCCCGTACACCACCAAGGAGGACCTGCGGCGCACCTACCCGTTCGGCATGTTTGCCCTCCCACAGCCCCAGGTGGCACGCATCCACGCGTCGTCAGGCACCACAGGGCGGCCCACAGTGGTCGGCTACACTGCTGGCGACCTGGACCGCTGGGCCACCCTCGTGGCGCGGTCCCTGCGGGCATCAGGGGTCAAGAAGGGCGACAAGGTGCACAACGCCTACGGTTACGGGCTCTTCACCGGCGGCCTCGGCGCCCACTTCGGTGCCGAAAAACTCGGCTGCACCGTCATCCCCATTTCGGGTGGGCAGACCGAACGCCAGGTCCAGCTCATCAAGGACTTCGAGCCGGACGCCATCCTCGCCACCCCCACCTACCTACTCACCATCCTCGACGCCATGGCAGCCGCGGGCATCGACCCCGCGAGCACCTCGCTGAAGACGGCCGTGCTCGGCGCTGAGCCCTGGACCGAGGAGATGCGCCACGAACTGGAGAACCGGATGGGGTTCGACGCCTGCGACATCTACGGCCTGTCCGAGGTGATGGGCCCGGGCGTGGCAGGCGAATGTGTCGAGAGCAAGGACGGCTCCCACATCTGGGAAGACCATTTCCGCCCCGAGATCATCGACCCGTTCACCGACAACGTGCTCAACGACGGCGAACACGGCGAGCTGGTCTTCACCTCCCTCACCAAGGAGGCCCTGCCCATCATCAGGTACCGCACCCACGACCTGACCCGGCTGCTGCCCGGCACCGCACGGCCCGGGATGCGCCGGATGGGCCGCATCACCGGACGCAGCGACGACATGATCATCCTCCGCGGGGTCAACCTTTTCCCCACCCAGATCGAGGAAATCGCACTGCGCATCCCAGCGCTCAGTCCGCACTTCCAGTTGGAAATCACGCGGCCTGAAGGCCAGCGGATGGATGCGATGACCGTCAAGATCGAGCCGCGTGAGGGAGTCTCGGCGCACGACGCCGAAACCGCTGCCAGCACCCTCAGCGAACAGATCAAGATTCACATCGGCTCCAGCTGCGCCGTCACCATCGCCGAGCCCGGTTCGCTCGCCCGGTCCAGCGGCAAACTCCGGCGGATCTACGACCTGCGGCCCAAGGCCGGCGCCTGATGCCAACCGCTCCCCCGGCGGCCAACCGGCGCGGCCGGCCCGGCTATGACCAGCAGGCTGTCCTCACCATCGCCGTCGACGTGTTCAACCGGCACGGATACGAAGCCACATCGATGGGCGTCCTCGCCGAAAACCTGGGGATCAGCAAGTCAGCCATTTACCATCACGTCCCTTCCAAAGGGGACCTGCTGCGTCTGGCGTTGGATCATGCGCTGGGCGGGCTGGAGGCGGTGCTGACCGATCCCGCAGCGACCTCGGGCAAGGCCGATGCCCGGCTGGAGTTCGTACTGCGGGGCACCATCGCCGTCCTGATCGAGCGGCTCCCCTTCGTCACCCTGCTGCTGCGGCTGCGCGGGAACACGGAGGTGGAGCGGGGCGCGCTGGAGCGCCGTCGTGCCTTTGACCGGCAGGTGGCGGCGCTGGTCGACGCGGCACGGACCGAGGGTTCCCTGCGGTCCGACATCGACCCGCGCACCACCACCCGCCTGCTGTTCGGCACGATCAACTCGATTGTCGAGTGGTACAAACCCGGCGGTGCCGTGTCGCCCGAGAAGCTGGCCGACGACGTCATCACCATGGTCTTCGACGGACTCCACCGCTCCTAGCCCGCACACCCCGCAACAGCCCTCCCGCCAGCTGNAGGGCACTCCGCACCCACCGGAGCTGACCGCTCGGCGGAGGGCTCGGCTCGGCCTACTTCTCGACGAGGGTCAGGACGTCGTAGGTCGCGACGACCTCGTCATCCTGGTTGTGCAGCACAGCATCCCAGGCCACTTCCCCGTATTCTTCGTCCTCGCGCGGGGTAATCCGCTTGGCCGTCAGGGTGACCCGGATGGAGTCCCCGGCAGCGACTGGGGTGATGAACCGCAGGTTCTCCAGCCCGTAGTTCGCGAGGACCGGCCCCGGAGCGGGATCGACGAACAGCCCCGCACCCCAGGACAACAGCAGGTAGCCGTGTGCCACGATGCCCGGGAAGAACGGGTTCGCGGCTGCGGCTTCCTCGTTGGTGTGCGCGTAGAAGGTGTCCCCGGTGGTATTGGCGAACGCGGTGATGTCCTCAAGGGTTACCTGCCGCAGGTCCGAGCGGATGGCGTCGCCAATCTGCAGGGCGGCAAGATCCTTCCGGAACGGGTGGGTGCCGTCAAACCGGCGCTCAGCACCGGTATGCCAGACCCCGGTGACCGCGGTGAGCATGTTCGGGGAGCCCTGGATGGCCGTGCGCTGCATGTGGTGCAGCACCGAGCGGATGCCGCCGAGTTCCTCGCCACCGCCGGCGCGGCCCGGACCGCCGTGGACCAGGTGCGGCACGG
>NZ_ASZW01000229.1:8807-14531 GCF_000468215.1 Arthrobacter sp. CAL618
AGCCGTGCCCGGTGGAGCTGCGGGCGTCTTCCCGGTTGAGCATCAGCACGCGCCCGTGGTGGGCGGCGATGCCAAGAACCAGCTCCCGGGCCACGGCGGGGTCGTTGGTGCAAACCGTCGCCACGAGTGATCCGGCGCCCAGGGCGGCGAGCCGCACGGCGTGCGCGGCGTCGTCGTACCCGATGACCGAAGCGACCGGGCCGAACGCTTCAACCGTGTGCAGCTCGATGGCTTCGGCGTTCTCCCAGGTCAGCAGTACCGGGGACATGAAGGCGCCCTCGACGGCGGTGTCCACGGTGCCGTCGGCGCGGGTGACACGGGGCGCGTCGAGCGTGCCGTAGGCGAGCTCCCCGCCCGCGGCGATCATGGTTTCGACGGCGGAGCGGACATCCCTGAGCTGGTCCAGGGAGGCCAGGGCGCCCATCGTGACGCCCTCGGCACGCGGGTCGCCGAGCACGATGCGCTGTTCGATGCGGTCCCGGGCGGCGGCGACGACGTCGTTCACCAGGGTCTTGGGCACGATGGTGCGGCGGATGCTCGTGCACTTCTGCCCGGCCTTGACCGTAATCTCGGTGACGAGGGATTTAATGAAGGCGTCAAACTCGGGGGTGCCCGGGACGGCGTCCTCGCCCAGGATGGCCGCGTTGAGCGAATCGGTTTCGGAGGTGAAGCGGACGCCGCCGTGCACCACGTTGTCGTGGGACTTCAGCTTGTTGGCGGTCGACGCCGACCCCGTGAACGAGACCAGATCCCGGTAGTCCAGGTAGTCGAGCAGGTCCCGGGCGGATCCGGAAATCAGCTGCAGCGCGCCCTGCGGGAGGATGTTGGACTCGATGATGAATTTCACGACGGCGGCGGTCAGGTACCCGGTTGGTGTCGCCGGTTTGACGATGGTGGGAACGCCGGCCAGGAAGGCCGGAGCCAGCTTCTCGAGCATGCCCCAGACTGGGAAGTTGAAGGCGTTGATTTGCACGGCCGCGCCCGGGATGCGCGTGTAAATGTGTTCGCCGAGGAAGGTGCCGTCCTTCGAGAGGGTTTCCGGCGGCCCATCCACCACGACGTTGGAGTTGGGCAGCTCGCGGCGGCCCTTCGATCCGAAGGTGAAGAGCACCCCGATTCCGCCGTCGATGTCGACCATGGAATCGATTTTCGTCGCACCGGTCCGGGCCGACAGTTCATACAGCGAGGTGCGCTGGTCGTTGAGGAACTGAGCCAGCGCCTTGAGCATCAGTGCGCGCTGGTGGAAGGTGAACTTGCCGAGGGTCTGCTGCCCGGTGGTCCGGGCATAGTCGACTACCCGGGCGACGTCGAGTCCCTCGGTGCTGACCACCGCCAGCGTCTCACCGGTGCTCGCGTCCCGGACTTCGGCGCTGTTGCGTTCTGTCAGGGAGGTAGCGTCTGGCGTCCACCAGGCATCCTCGATGAAGCTGGGAACTGTCTGCACGCGTACGGCTGTTGAAGTCATCGTCGACTTGCCTTTCACCTGTGGGTAGCGGCGCCCGCCCTCCGTGAGGAGGATAACTGAACGGACGTTCGGTAATATGTCCAGCGTACATTAACTGGCCTTTCCACATCCCTCAAAGGAGCCCTTCGGTGACTCACCAGACCTGGCAGATCCAGCTCGGCGAACTCGACGAGAAGATGGGCGTGAAAATCCTCGAGCAGTCGGTTGAGCGGGTGGTCGCCACCATGCCGGTGGCAGGCAACCGGCAGTCCTTCGGGCTTTTGCACGGCGGCGCGTCGCTCGCCGTCGGCGAGGCTGTGGGGTCCTGGGCGGCAGTCATCCACGCCAGCACCATGGGAAAGACCGCCGTCGGCGTCGACGTGTCGGCCACCCATCACAAGTCCGCCCGCGAAGGACTGGTCACCATCACAGCGACCCCCATCCATCTGGGCGGCACCCTCACCACCCACGAGGTGGTGCTGACCAACGACGACGGCGCGCGGCTGTGCAGCCTGCGGATCACCAATCTGATCATCGACCGCCGCTAGGCGCCCGAGGTCAACCGGTTCCTCAACGCTGCCACTGCCGACGGGGTCAGGCCGGCGTCCAGGAGGTACTGGGCCGCGTCGAGTTGGGAGAGCAGCTGATGCAGGTGCGTTGCGGAACGGTCCAGCCGCTTCTGCAGTTCGTCTTTGGACGCCGGCGGCTCCTTCGGCGTCTCCTGCGTCGCGAAGAACTGGTTGATTCCGCGGACTCCCAGGGCATAGTCCTGCACGATCTCATCGGCGGATACGCCCGCCGCCGACAGCATGACGGCTGTCACCATGCCGGTGCGGTCCCGGCCAGCTGAGCAGTGGATGATCACGCCGCCGTCGGGTGCATCGATCACTGTCTGCACCGCGGCGGCGATCTTCTCGGGCCAGCGTCGCAGGTTCTCCCGGTAGTGCTCCGGCGAGCTCAGGTACGGCCCAACCAGTTCCATGAAGTCGGCGTCGGACGGGTCCTCGGTGGGACGGTTCACGATCGTGAAGCGGGTCAGACTGTCAGCAGCGACAGCCGGGTCACCGGGGCGCCGTCCGAACTCGCCGGGGTTGCGCAGGTCGACCACGGTGCGGACGCCGTCGTCGTACGCCTGTCGCCAGCCGGTTGAGGAAAGCCATTCGTGCCGCCCCATCCGGTACATGCGGCCGGGTAGGATTACCCCGCCGAGACCGCCGAGATCCCGGGCGTTGACGGCGCCGTCCCACCGGACGGCACGGGCTTCGGCCGCGGCAGGATCAGCGGTGTGGCCCGGCTGGGAGGTCATGACCACACTCTAACAATTTGCGGCCAGTCCGGGTGCAGGCTTCTTTCCTGGCCTGTTTCCAGAAAGCTACTGCAGGTGTATCTTTCAGCCATGAAAACTCCCCGTCACTCCCTGTTCGGACGTTCTGCCGCTGGTGCGGCGCTATCGGTCGGCCTGTTGGCCAGCACGATCGCGGGTCCCGCCGCCGCTCATACCCAGGGCCCCCCGGTCCCGGCCGACTATGTGGCCCTGGGCGATTCCTACGCTGCCGGGTTCGGCGCGGGCTTCTACGCCAATGCGTGCGGGCAGTCACCTCTGGGACTGCCGTGGCTCCTCGACGAGCAACGCAAAATCGAGTTGACCTACAACGCCACCTGTTCCGGGGCGAAGGCCGCAGCAAACCCCACCGATGCGGTACCCGACGTCCCTGAGCAGCTGGCAGGACTCGTTTTCAACGAGCTGATCGGTGCTGAGACGGACCTCGTCACGGTGTCGGCGGGCGGCAACGACCTGGATTTTGGGGGCGTAGTGGGGGCGTGTGCCACGCAGGTACTCGAAATCTGCCAAATGGTAATCGACGGCCGCACGGTCCAGGCGCAGACCAGCCTGGCCGCGGCACTCGATGACCTGTACGGGGAGCTGCGCACTGCCGCGCCGAACGCCACAATTGTGGTCACCGGGTACCCGCACCTGTTCTCGCCAAAGTCCGAATCGGAGGTACTGCTCAGTACCGAGGCGCAGCAGTTGTTCAATGACGGCACCGATGCGCTCAACGCGGTCATCAAGCAAAACGCCGAAGCCAACGGACTGCAGTATGTGGACGTGGTGAAGAGGTTCACTGGCCACGGTATTGGCACCAGGGATCCGTGGATCACGTATACCGGGTTCACCGCCATCGACGACCTGCACCCGAATGCCAAGGGGTACGAGTCCGGTTATTTCAAGGCGATCCGCAGCGCAGTGAACCTGAATACTCTGTGGCGGTAGCGCCGGGGCACCGGCGGAGGGGTGTTCCTCGACCGGTTCCGGCTCACTCGGTCCAGTCGAAGAACCCTTTACCTGACTTCCGGCCGAGCTCGCCGCGGGCCACCTTGTCCCGCAGTAGTTGCGGCGGCGCGAAGCGTTCCCCCAGGGTTGATTCGAGATATTCAGCGATGCCGAGCCGGACATCCAGGCCCACCAGGTCGGTGGTACGCAGTGGACCCACCGGGTGTTTGTAGCCCAGCACCATGGCGGTGTCGATGTCTTCGGCCGAGGCGACACCCTCCTCGACCATCCGCATCGCCTCGAGGGCGATTGCGACGCCCAACCGGGAACTGGCGAAGCCGGGCGCATCCTTGACGACCACCGGGGTTTTCCCGAGCAGTTCCACCCAGCCGCGCGCTGCGTCGGCGAGCTCGTCGGAGGTCTGCTGGGCCAGGACCACCTCGATCAGCGTTGAGGCGGGCACCGGGTTGAAGAAGTGCAGCCCGCAGAACCGCTCCGGCCGTTGGAGCTTACCGGCCAGCGAGCTCACCGACAGGGACGAGGTGTTGGTCGCCAGCCATGCGTTGGACGTCAACCGTTCCTCGACCGCTGTGAGGGCGGCTGCCTTCAGCTCGGCGTCCTCGGGGACCGCTTCCACCACCAGCCCGCAGGTTTCGAACGCCGCGTAGTCAACCGATACGGAAACCCGTGCCGAGAGTGTCTGGAGATCCTCCGATGTGGTCCCGCGCTGCACGCTTTTGCCGAGTGCGTCGAGGACACGCTGCCGTGCCGCCTCGGCGGCGNGTCGTCGTCGCGCTCGACGACGACAACGGAGGCACCCGCTGTGCAGAAGGCGTGCGCGATGCCCGCGCCCATCCGGCCGCCACCCAGGACGCCAACGATGTCGGGGATGCGGGCTGCGCTGGGGATTGCTGTAGTCATTTTTTCTTCCTGTCGAGGAATGCCTGCATCCGGTCGAACTTCGCCTCGGATTCAAACAGGATGCCCTGGGCTAACTGGTCAATGACCGGGTGTGCCTCGGGCGGGGCGTGGAACACGGATTTGGTGATGCGGACGGCCAGTGGGTCCTGCCGTGCAATCCGGTCGGCGAGCGCATTGGCGCCCGCGAGGAGGGCCTCGGGTTCGTGGATTTCGGTGATCAGCCTGGCAGCGAGGGCCTCATCGGCGCCCAGGATCCGCCCGGCGAGGAGGATTTCTTTCGCCAGTGGCTCGCCGACCAGTTCCCGGAGCCGCCAGGTGGCGCCCGCGGCAGCCAGAATCCCGAGGCCGGTTTCAGGGTTACCGAGCTTCAGGCTGGGCGTGCCGATCCTGAAGTCAGCGGCGTAGGCCAACTCGGCGCCTCCGCCGAGGGCATACCCGTCCAACACGGCGATGACCGGCAGGGGGAGCCGGGCAATGCGGGCAAAGAGGGTGGAGTTGATCCCGGCGAGCGCATCGTCCCGGCGTCGTTCCCGCAGCTGGGCGATGTCGGCGCCTGAGGCGAACACGCCGTTACTTCCCGTGAGGATGAGGATCCGCGGCCGCTTCTCCAGCGCCTCACACACAGCATGCAGTTCATCGACCATCGTCTGGTCGATGGCGTTACGGACCTCGGGGCGGTGCAGTTGGACGGTGAGGCGGTCGCCGTCGTCAGTGACCCGCAGCGTGGTGAACTGGTCCATCAGACGCGCTCAAGCAGCATGGCGGTGCCCTGCCCCACACCGACGCACATGGTGGCCAGCCCGATCGCCCGGCCCTCACCGCGTGCCTCGCGTTCCAGGCGGCCGAGCAGCGTGATCGCGAGCCGGGACCCCGACGATCCGAGGGGGTGGCCGAGAGCGATAGCACCGCCGTCGCGGTTCACCAGTTCCTCATCGAGTCCGAGCCGGCGGATGCAGGCGATGGACTGGGTGGCGAAGGCCTCGTTGAGTTCGACGGAGGTCAGATCGCTGATGCTCAGCCCGGTGCGCTGGAGTACCTTTTGCGTGGCCGGAACCGGGCCGATGCCCATGATGGCCGGCGGGACGCC